>NZ_WHOC01000123.1:0-21383 GCF_013141785.1 Paenibacillus germinis | reverse complement strand
TTGACAAGAACTTTATCCCATAAATGACAAGAACTTTATCCCATTCCCGCCGTCGCCGCTGCGCGTACGCGATTTTTTTGAAAAATAAAAAACACATCTCCGCCGGGATGTGTTTTTATATAGTCAACCTGCTTACATATTGATCAACGTATTTACTAAGTGCTTTATTGTCATCTGTTGGATTATCAAAAATTCTCATCGATACACTTAGTGGTGTGAATGACTTTGTTTTTCTTAGCGATTTCCTAATACTTTTTGTGCTTATGGCACACTTAATATCAATCTTGCTTCTTGCTTCATGTTGCAAAATTACTTCAACGACTTTTTTACTACCAACTTCTGAAAGTTTAAAAATTATTTTAGGTATATAGTCAAGTGGATAACGCTGCTAACCACCACATAGACACACCAGCTAGCTTGAACGCTTGAGATTGCTTGTAAGAAAAACTAAAGAAGCCGACCGCGGCAACGATCGGCTTCTTTAAGAAAATTAACAAAAACAAGGGCGGTAAGTCGATTATACGAGCCTATGGTACATAAAAAGTTCTTGCCTTTGCAACTTGACAAATCATACTGGGAGCAACTAATTATTGAAAAGTGCAAAGGCATTATCTTTTAATTTTTCCGGAAATTTTATGTCAATAAACTCGTAAGTGTCCAAAACTTTATCTTGATCATAACGAACTATCTTCAAAAAAATACCAGTTTCATTATCTATCAAATATTCAGCGGAGGTTCCAAGTTTAGATTGAACGAGCGTTACACTTACTTTTGTAACTTTTCTGTCAAGAAAGCTAAGACCTTCTGTAACAGTTATATCACCTTCTCTAAATACTGTTTGTGTTACTAGCTCCGGGTGCAGAAGTTCATTTACATCACCAATTGGGAGAAATGTTCCGTTGTAATTTGGGATAACAACATCATCAGAATCTACTTTAGGGGCTGGTGCTTCTTTCATGGGTTTCGATTTTTGAATAGATTTATCCTTGTTTTTGGTCTGAACCTCGGTTCCATTATTAACTGATTCTATAAATTCATCTGGCTTATCGATGTTTGGCGTAAATTGTACTTTGAAGTTATTGGGTTGTGCTATCCATAGACTTGTTTTAGATTTCCTGTTATTTTGATTATTTGTACGAATAACCGTCCCTTCCAAAAATTTATAGTTATTATTTGCATTCAGTACTTTTTCCTTAATAATTGGAATGCTAATTACTTTCTCCTTTGTGTTGACAAAATTAAGTTTATTGGAAGTGGTTCCATTTACTGAGTAAGATATCGATGCAATTGATATGCCGGCAGCGAGGCCTATAATAGCAAAAGTCACTAACTTTTTCATTTTCATATATTTACCCCTCCCATTAATTTGTAAATTTGGCTTCATCCCATCCAACAACGCCCGAGTATATATCATGTGAGTATAGCGATATTGACTGGGTAATGTTGTTTGGTTCGACATCGTAGCTACCTAGATAGTACCAGACATTCGAATAATTTGCTTGATTGATATTAATATCACCCCTATCGCCATTTTTAGCAAATGCACTGTAAACAACACTAGCATTTGAATTGCAACTTGGGATGTATACGTAATAATTATCGATACCCGAGCCAGTTGGGTTAACGCGCCATTTACCGAGGCTGTTGAAGTGAGCTGTGTCTTGATTTACGTACCTCATTTTTCCATCATATCCACAACTTGTACTATTTGTTGATAATCCATCAAAGTAAAATAAGTTCCCACCGTCATATATTATGACGGTTGATGCGGCGTATGCAGTAATCGAAGAAGCTAAAAAAATAAATAATGATAAACTCCATGCGACAATTTTTTTCTTCATAACAGTCACGCCTCCCGTATTTTGGTATAATCTATCTACCTAATTCTCGAAAAAATGAATTTCAGTTATATTTTTATCCGCTTTAGCCTTTCTCTTTTTTTATATCCGATTGAATTGAATATTTTTTTGCTCTTAATTTATCACCTTCAAAAAAATAATCATTTACTACTTTATCTCGTTCTGCCAATGATCTCTGGTCTACTGGAGACATTTTACGACCAATCCTGGTTGTTTAAAGTCTTCAGCTTTTACGTATGTCCTCGCTGATTAACGGATTCGGATTCAACGTATCCTACACTACCAACGACGAGCAATGCAGATAGACCAGTAGATATTAATGGATTTCGAGCTATTATTTCATAAATACAAATCCTCCTTGTGTTTGAATATAGTTTATAAACATCATTTATATTACCTTATATTCCATATTTATCAAATAGTATCTATGAACCAATTTACTTTTTTATCCATATTTATTTGGTATAATGGACTCATTGAATAATCAGCCTCGTTAATGATCCAAGTCGAATTCTGTAAAACTAGCCACAGATTTAATCCTTTTTTTGTTGCATATTTAATTTTACGAACACAGATTAAAATCAACAAAAACAAGGGTAGCTTCTGCGGCAATATGCTTCCTGGTTATTTCATCAACGTTCCTATCGGCAGATGGCCAATGCATCGCAATGGAGGCTGTACGAAGACGCGATGAATAAAGCGCAGGCTATTCTAGTTAATTTCCATCATAAGTTGGTTCTGCCCTCGTATTGGGGAGATGGTACCACCTCATCATCAAATGGAATGCACGTCCCTATCGGTGTTTCGGCACTTCATGCAGACGCGAATCCCCACTATGGAACCGGGAAAGGTGCAACGATTTATCGGTTCGTGAGCGACCAATTTTCCACATTTTCGAAAATTATCAATACAAATTCTCGGGATGCCGTACATGTCATTGATGGATTGCTGCATCATGAAACTGACTTGACCATTGAGGAGCATTTTACTGATAAAGCCGGTTACACCGATCAAATCTTTGGTTTAACGCATTTGCTCAGATTTCGCTTTGCGCCGCGCTTACGAGACTTGGCTGACTCCAAGCTATATGTTATCGGGTAACCAGCCGATTTCCCTAAATTGGAGAAGCTGCTTCGTGGCAGATTAATACAAGAATCATTCAAGAAAATTACGACGATGTTCTCCGACTGGCTCACTCTATCCGGGAGGGAACCGTATCGGCATCACTTATCATGGGTAAACTCGGCTCCTTTTCCAGACAAAACAGTTTGGCGACCGCACTTAGAGAAATGGGACGCATCGAAAAAACAATCTTCATCATGGATTTTCTTTCAAGTGAAGCACTGAGAAGAAAAATCCACCGGGGTTTGAATAAAGCTGAAGCCATGAATGCATTGGCCAGAGCGATCTTTTTCGGCAAACACGGCGAACTGCGAGAACGTGCACTTCAAAACCAATGTTTCATAGTATGGTCCTTCCCCATTCATCGTTTAAGAGATCAATTATTATTTGAGAGCTTACCCTCGATGTCGTCTGGATCCCTCCTAATATTGAAGAACACATAACATAATTCATTGAAGCAGTGTTTATCCAGTTTTAATCAGCCAACTGATTTGACTATTTAATAAGTTCATTTGGCTATGAAAATCCTCATAGACATATCGTATTCGAGACCTAACATGCAAGATTGTTTTTCTTTTGAATTTCAAATGAATTAATTTTCAGTAATTCATTAAACAAGATACTCCAATATATTTGATAATGTTGAAGCAAGAGCTCTTGATGTGGTTTCACTGCGAAGACGGCGGACTACTGGGAAGTTTAAATTTTTTTCACATATTCTTGTCGGTTTGAGCGGGGACGTAAAGACCGTTAGCTACAAGCACGTCGAGGATCATAAGTTACCGCCCCATTTACAGGACCTGTACCGTTAGTTGGAAAAAGCAATCCTTTTTTCTGTATGCCTTTCCCCCACCCAATTATCCTGCCCTTTAGTTGAGCGAAGGCCATAAACATGAGTTGCACTGTGAAAGTGTTAAAATACAAGGTCATAGCCAAATAATTTGGCAATAATCCTGATGGTATATAGAACGAAAGTAACTGCTCCAATCAAGAAAAAAAATAAAGATATTACTACAGCAGGTCGTATAAGCGTCCCTAATAACGCTTCCAATAATAAAAAAATCCAGTCCAGATACCAAAACCGTAAAGTTTCTTTATTTGCTTTTTCTTCTTTGTACCTTTTACCATGTTCAATTATATCTTTTAATGTTCTATAACCAAAGAAACCACCACCAAGCATCATCACAAAGCCAATAAACCAGGCTATAAGCAATTCCTTTATTTCCATTATTTATACTCCTAACATACGATGAATAAATCACTTTGTAATATCCTATTGTTCCCAAGTTCAAGAATACTGCAATCACAATTACGTTGTTTTATATTTACTTGGAGTAATACGTTGAAATTGAAAAAAGATGGTTCTACAGAAAAGTAATGATGGAAAAAAAATACTGCCACCACAAGATAGCAGGAGCATTAATCATATATCCATTTTCCATCCACTCTGTCGCATGGGTAAACACGATCTACATTAGTAAACTAAACGTTACTTCAATAAAAAATAGGATATTCCGAACGTTCAATCTTCTCCATTATCGTTCACCGTTTTCAATCATACAAAATACATTAAATTAAGTCGATTATGTATGTTTGGAATAAATTACCATCTAGTGATCTATTTTTACACGTTATCTTAACTCCAAAAGTGGAAGTCCCTATTTAACAAGGGCTTCCACTTTGTTTATATGTATTCAATGTAATGGTTCTCGACTGTTCCTAAAATGGTTAGAATCGGAACAAATGTATTAAAAACCGTATATCGGACATCTTTATATTTGACAGTATCAACCGCGATATGTAAAAGACCGTTCGTAGCTATTTCATTTTCTTGATTTCTTAAACAAATACTTCCCATATGGCATGGTTTATTTTGGAATTCCATTTTACGACTTCAAATAACATTATTTTGATAAATTTAATCTTAAATGTATATAATTTAATTTGAAGGTGAATAAAACACATGAGGTGGAATATGAAAAAAACAATAATTTGTTTGGTTTTACTCTTCACAGTAATGGGTTCTAATGTCTTTGCAGAAAAAAAAGATCCTCCAAGTCAGGAGGAAAAGGACCAACTCTTAACCCAACTTCTTACCCCTTATATCGTAGAAGCTGTGAAGGAGTATTATAAGGATCCAAGAGGAATCGACACTATAAACATTCTTGAAATAACACCTGAGGGTGAGGGCTATGTCAAATTAAAAATAAAAGTGCAAGCAAAGACGTTTAAAGGTCCACATGGTCCACCATATGGATTAGATACGATAACCTTTGAAAGATTCTTCAATGAAATGAAAGTCGTTAAGTATGAACATCTAGAATTAAAAAAGTAACTGAAAGGAGTATTGAATAAATATGTTTTTTTACCATAAACAAATTATAAGAAATCAATGGAAAGCAAATGCTTAACTTTCTTTTCCTTCGACCAAAAAAATATAGAGAAAGTCCTTTGTAGGACTTCATCTATATTTTGGCAAAAAGTTCGAGATTGTTCTATTAATAATCTACAGTATAGTCTCTCTTATACTGAGTACCGAAGGTTCTCGCCGCACTAATATTGGCAGAAGTGTCCTTGCCGAAAAAGAGATCTAATTGATACTGACCGTAATTACAAGAAGGTATTTGATCTTCAACTAAAAATGTCGTTTTATTTCCACCGGGAGTTGGAACGGATTGAGTTAGAGTTACAATTGAACCATATGGCCAAAATGTTCCGGAACTGAGATTACCACATACTTGAGGGGGAACAGCGACAGTTCAATAAGCGGATGGAGTTGTCCCATAATAAGTTGCTCCGTTCCCAGTATAAGCAGTCAACTGTGCTTGATTACCCGCACCGATGAATGTTGTACTAGTTGCACTTGCAGAAGGTATTAAAGCGGTTGCAGAAGTTACAATGAATAATGCTGCCATTCCCAAATAACGTTCTAGTTTCATATTCTTCACCTCAAGTTTCGGATTCCCTCATGATGAAAGAGCCAGCTTTCTGTGAGGGTCTTTCTTTGAATAACTTTGTGCCAGATTTCTCCGTTTTTTTGGTTATCACCACCTTTCAATTTAATAATTCTCCTTTACTAGCATCAAGAGCAATTTTTGTGAATTTTCCATTGTCGAATCCCGTAACCGTTTCCGCGGTTTTGCCACTTTCCTCTATTTTGTAAAGCCCAAAATGATGTCCTTCCGCCCAATCTTTTCCTGGTTCTATTGGATGCTTTTCTAATGTTTGTTTAAGTGCTTCTGGACTGTCTACTTTAATGTCCTCTAAAGATACAATCATACTTTTCTTCATAATTATATCTTCATTTGACTTTGAATTAATAATATCCTTATCGTTAATTGTGATAATGAGTTGCTTATTTGTCTCGGGTACCCCAAATATTAAATTCCAATTTCTTCTTTTTCCATTACTACCTTTGCTGCCTTCTTTCTTATCATCTACACTTGTCATAATAATTAAGGCTGCATTTGGATCCCACCCTTTTGCCTTATTTAACCCCAATAGATAAGCTTCTTTTAAAGTAATTTCATTTGGTCGAGATGCAATAAAATTAATAGCTAGAATAATTATTACTGTTAAGGATAAACCTAAAATAACTCTGTAAAATCTCAATTTTATACTCATATACCAACCATTCCTTTTCATTGTTCGGCGTAAGTAAATCCCCAATTTAATCCATGCGTTTGCGGGTGGTGTCAGTACTACCCCATAATAAATTTTTTTCGTAAAAATAATCCTTATTTAATACTAATATGGAATTTAATAGTGGAATCTTCGCGCTCTTAATCTATCATATCTTTATGATAGAGTACATAATACTTTAGTTGGAACTTCCAGTTGGTAATTTTGTGTTGAAAAAAGTTTGAAATACGCGGATATAAACGAAAACCATTTTTATAGTACATAAGCACCATATTTTTCAATGCCTGAATGGGGTATTACCAGCGAAGCTGTCATTAGGGGCAAAGTAATACATCTCACTTGTAACGTAAAGTACCAACTTGGGCTAGCTGCTGATTGTATACTAAATAGCCACGGGGGTCATTAACCCCGTGGCTATTAACTTATTTGGCGTTTTCAATTATTAGTATCCTGCCAGATAGTTCAATCATAGGTATCCTTTCCAGGTATTTCTATATCCACCTTATTCACTCCCAACCATCTGTCGGGAATGAGATAATGTTCTTGTCAAAGTCGGGAATGGGATAAAGTTCTTGTCATTTGGTTTTGACAAGAACTTTATCCCATAAAATAAAAAAGCCGCGATTTATGCGACTTTTTTTAATGCTAACATCATGACTACCTGCGGGAACTTCTCTATCTTCCATTATTCCGACCTTCCAACTACGTTCTATTTCAACTATTTGAGCATTCAGGTCAATTGGTTTCGGCTGTGGGTTCTGGATTTTTGGAGTTTTTGGTGCTTTTTTTCTTAATGCTTCTTCTCGATCTAACAGCTCTTGCTTTTCCTTTGGCAAATTATTGTTAATACTTTGAAACGCATTTACTGATATTGGAGCCAGAATAAGTAAAGCAATTAAAGCTAATTCTCCGACTTTCAGCAACTGTTTTTTTTCATATTGCCCGTCCCTTCTTGAATTAAACTCCTTCATCCATTAGGGTCGACTCTAATAATTGCTTTTAAACTAATCTGCCCGTTGCTCAATCGTTGCCCCTTTCCTACTTACGTTTTAAATTCATCTAATTTAACGTTTTGTTGAGAAAGGTTTTCAGTTACGCATAACAATACAAGTTCTTGTCATCATTCGGCAAACGATATATGTTCTTGTCATTGGCTTTTGACAAGAACATATATCGTTAAAACAAAAAAAGCCGCAACTACGCGACTTTTAAGCTTATATGTTCTTGTCACCCGACACTTTGTTCGACTAAAATCAAAATTCCCTTTTATCAGAAAAATTATTTATAAAGCTGCTTTCTGCCGTTGAAATAATATCTTGTTCTAATCTACTTTGCATAAAAAATTGAACTTATCCATATTGCAAGCATCTTAAAATGTCTCTTCTTTACTTTTTCGTCCCCTAATCTCTTCAGACATTTCCATTATCCTGCCCGTTACTTGAATGAACAAAAATAGGAGCTACCGTTAGCAGCTCCTTCACTATCGTTCTTCGTAGGCGTCTGGTTTGCTATAAATAAACAAAATCACTCTTACTCGGGTCAATATCACGACCTACGCCGAACTGTTTTTTCCTGCTGCAGGACATTCAATCTATTATATGGATAACTGGCTGCCCTTCTCCAGACGCAATATTTGCTTTTCGCCGATATCAGCCAAATTGCGGAACTCATTGATTGTTTCGCGCATTTTAGGCAGAGCCTCCTGTTTATAGGTACTAATCGAGTCCAGAGCAGAAATTACATCTGTAAATGCCTGTTTTAGAGTATCAACTGAAATGTTGGATTCAATCGATTTCTTATGAATTTCGGCTCCTTGTTCTTTCAGCATACGCGAAGTAGCAGTAATTATATTGCTAGTTACTTGGTTCAAGAGCTCAACTTTCTTCAAAGCGATATTTTGATTGTACAGGGCGCTGGCAACCATTACAGATATCTTCAATGCGGAAATCGTAACGGTCTTTGAGCGATCAACAACACGCATCATCTGCCTATTGTTCCGTACAACCAGTTCCATTGCCATAATACCCTGTTGGTTTACAACCAACATCTCTTGCAAGTCCATAACCCTCTGTCTTAAGGGGAAAAGGATTTCCTCCGAAATAAACCGAATCTTTTCTGGATCTTCATTCCGAACCTTTGCCGCTTCGATTTGTACCTCTATGGATTCGTCCATTAGCGCTCCAAGCTGAATTTCCTTTCTAAGTTTCTTGGATAATTCACGCAAGGATTGTTGTTCGAACTCCAGTGTGATGTTGTCATTCTTGAGCGTGGACTTTCCCTTATCTAAAGAATCGATGATATCTGCAATGATGCCATCTGCCTTTTCATATTTAAGGAAGTAGCTCCGAATAGGGCTGAAGAACTTACCAAGGATGCCGGTTTTGGCGAAATCAACGAGGCTTGGGTCCAAATCTTTGATTTGTGTGTGCAGGTCTGCTAATCCCTTGGCTACTTGCCCGCCATCTTCGCTAGCTTTTGAAAGATTACCGATCGACACTTGCAGTAACGCATTTTTAGAGGAAGACATTTTCATTGTATCTACACCGAATGTATCGATCGATTGTAGAATTTCCCTCCGTTTGTCGAGAGAATCAAGTTCCAATGACATGATCGTAGCTACATTAGAGTCAGCAAGCTCTTTCAACTTGGCGATTTCCTCGGGGACCGGCTTAATCTCCTGTTCGATCACTGCTTTAATTTCTTCAGGATTGGCTATTTCCAATGTGAATGACATGTGAATCCCTCCTCGATTTAAATTACATTTGGACGTTGAACAGGTTGCCGAGTTTATACACCACATCGTCAGTGTCTGCATTGATGCTTGCA
Source organism: Paenibacillus germinis (assembly GCF_013141785.1). Lineage (NCBI taxonomy): Bacteria > Bacillati > Bacillota > Bacilli > Caryophanales > Paenibacillaceae > Paenibacillus > Paenibacillus germinis. The sequence continues at coordinate 11,934 of NZ_WHOC01000123.1, read as the reverse complement.
GCTTCGTTGATACTAGAAATGCTTTCGAGGGCTTTGATGTTTGCGTTATAGCCGATCGTATAAATTGGGACTTTATAAATTTCGACTAATCCCTTTATGTCCTTGAGAGAATGCCCTTCGTTTGTCTCGCCATCGCTCAAAACAAAAACGATTGGCTTCATATTCGGATTAACAGCCAATTCGTCTTGAATCATCTTTAGGGCAACAATAATACCGTCAAAGGTTGCCGTTCCACCACTCGCCTGGAGGCTATTGATCGCGCCGACGAACATGGACTGCTGATTTGTGTCGTACTTCGCGATCGGGAGTTTGATTGTTACACCACTGGAGTAAGAAACCAGGCCGATGCTGTTGTCTTTGCCTAAGTATTTTTGTCCCTGGAATAAGGACTCTTTGAGGCGATTGAGCGGCGCCCCCGCCATGCTTCCGGAAACATCCGTTACAAATACCGCCACAATTGGTTTGGTGCCATTCTTCTTTTCTTTCCATACTTTTTGAGCAGAAGCTAGAAGTTTACCATCAACGGGTGCGAGTTCAGACTTGTAATCTTCGAGGCCGTTAAAACCCTTATCTTTCGCTGTTTTTTGATATTTCTCTTTTGTTACGAATTCAGCAAATTTCTTTATTATATCGAGTTTATTCTGTGGTAGGTCCCCTAATGCATAGAGTGGGCTATCATGCCTAACGCCAAATGGTGTGAACACATAGCTATCTTTAAGGTCCGCCGCGTTGACATATGTCTGATACTCCAAGACAAACCCGTCTAGAGCGCCAGACTTGGCAGCTTCACGCATTTGGATTGTTGTGGACGCGGTGAATGGTACATTGGATTGGAAATTCTCGAATCCTTTAACCGCTTTCTCCCCCAATATGTTGGAGCTGTCGAAGGTGTTCAGAGCAGTAACGAGAAAGTTCAGGCCAGTAGAGCTGGCGAATGGATCGGTATATCCCATTGCGAACTCGTTATTGGAAATTGCTTCTGTGATGGTTTTGATATTCACTGATCCGTACTTCTCTACCAGAGCATCATGTTTTGCCTTTGAAATGACGATCCCCGGTACGTTTCCTGCTAAACGCTTCGTAATTAGCTGAGTCTTGATGCCATTTGCCTTTACGATTTCTCCCCATAACTCGTTGGATGGAGTGAATGCGTCAGGAATGTATTTACGGGATTTGATATAGTCCGTCGCAGTACCTGAAGCAATATTACGTATCTTCACGGAAGCTGGTTTGCCATTTACTTCAATCTTGGTTTGATTGAACTCCGTTGCCACTTCAGTTAACCACCCATCAACGCCGGTCCCCGACTTTTCTGTAGAGGAGAATATCTCAACAAAATTATCCGTTGTGCTTCCCACTGTTATTGGAAACTTCGAGATATCCGGAAGCGTTTCAGCTACATCAGCCGGATTAAGGTCTATCTGTCCCTTTACAGGCTTATCCGTGGCAATAGATATATCGGAGTAAAGTTCGGATAACCGTTCTCCAGCATTTTCAGCTGCGACTTGAACACTGGATTTCCCAAGATTTGCAGTCAGTTTCACACCTGCATACACAAGTCCGAATACTAAAACAATGATAATACCCGACAGGAGGAACAAATTTCTCTTGTTTTTCATCTAAGTCACCTCTTATTCCTTATAGTGTATTGTTTGTTTTATCAACGAGTCTATTTCTTGCATACACGGCATCTGCTCTATGTCAGCAAGTTCTAAACTGTCCAATCGTGAGATTTCCATCAAAAGTTTGTCTATTTTCAACAATATTTCTTCGTTTGTACCGAGAGAATCTTTAACGAACGACAGGAACTCGTTATACACCATCGTCTTTTCTGCGATGAGATCTGAAGGTAACCTCGACGATCCCTTGAGCATGACAATCTTGTACTCGTTCTCATCGAATACATGCATTCTGCCCAGTATGCTGCGAATGTTGAGATAGAACAAATTCTCGACTTCTTGCGCCACGGAAGTGAATTTCTTATAAGTGAGTTCATTAGGATCAAACCTTTGATTTAAAAGTCCTAACAGGGTCTCCATTCTTTTTCTAAGGCGCTCGAGCTGCCGAAGGGCTAGCCCAATATCGCTCTGCAATGTTTTGACTCCTTTATAATGAGTAAGGGCATCTATATATTCATTGTGAGTCCTGATTTCTTTCACTGGTTTCACTGACGGCAGCTTGAATATCAACATGTTGGTCGCGTACGATAGAGCGAGGATACTGGCAAAAATGATTGTCACACCTGAAGCAGTTTCAAGAGCACTACCGCCGATCTCTATCCCAATAATCCCAGGTGAAAGGACCGCGATATTAAAAACCACTACACCTAAGATGATTACGACAAGTTTTAAATGATTTTTGCTTAGCAATTCTTACCCCCCCCTCGTTTCGAATTACGATTAATTTGTTTCTCCTGCCTCGATTACTACCTATATATATATTAGCGGCATGTGCTCACATGATCATTTGGAACCGTTTTGTGCTGATTATCAACGGTATACCATAAGTCGTTCACTCATAGATGAGATGTTTTTTCTATTCCCCACATATAATAAGAACGTATGTTTGAAAATACTCATTTTTCTTATTCATATAGTCTTGAAGCAAATCTTCTGGCCTTTCACTACATTAAACTGCCATTCTTGGTCTAGATCGGCAATAGGATCATATTCTTGACATTAAGAAATGACAAAAATATGATCCGATAAAAAATAAAAAAACCGCCATTTAGGCGGATATTAATCGGACTATTTTCTTGTCATCGGACAGAACCAGCTGCCACGGCAGCTCCTTTTCGCTTTGCCGATCTTTCGGCAGCCTTCTCCTTATGGTTTATTAAGCTATAGTTTCCCTTAGTTCATAAAAGATTCTGAGTAGTAGCATCAATTGCCCTCTGTGTTCTGTTTTTTATTTTCTACGAACGGGAAAGCAAATATCAGTAATTGATTCTTCAGACTCAGGGCCATGATTTCGTTCATCGTAGATTTCGATATTATAAAGTCCTGAAAGCTCATATCCACTTTGTTTTAACCATGTGGAATATAAGTAAGCGTGCACGGGACCCGCATTATCTGCTGGACCCTTGAATGTAAACATTGCGTACAGATTTGCTGGTATTTCTCTGTACACCATCTCATTCGGAATATCCTTATTCGAGGAAACTTCAACACCGATGAAAAACTCAAATTGATCCGTTTCCGGATTATAGTCCTCAGGATCAGTTGAAATCCCAAATACCTCTATTTCATTAATACAATTTGTAACTTCTGCTCTTCTGTCAATAAAATTATAAGCTAACTTTATTGTCGTCTTGTTCTGTTGCACATCATGTAGAGTAACGTTTGTAGCTAATCCGATTAATTTCAGGTCGGGCTTGTTAATTATTAATGCTTCCATATTCAACCCCCAAGAATGTGTATTACCATATTTATGGAATATTCGTTATAATAAATGGAATTCCTTCGCTCTAACTTGATTTCACTAAAAGTCTCTTATCTATTTTTGAAAAGAAAAGATTTTACGGACTTGCTCATTCCTCAACCAAAGGCCTCCCCAAACTAACACTGCAAGATAAACGGGAAACAAGATCGTAGAAAAAAGTGGGGCATCTAAACGGACTTGTGTCGCAATCACACCGCCAAAATAACCGGTTAACACCACTGCACCTAAGATCGTTGAACGAGGTAATGCATAAAGAATAGTAGAAAGAAGTCCGAGTATGCCCATCAATAAAATATGATGTTCCTGGTAACCAAGCGATACGGTAGAATCAACAACAAATGCAGGTTTAAATAATTTCATGATACTGTCAAGCAGCATAAATAAAATGGCTATTCCGCTCATCACTCTTGCCGTCCATAGTCGGCCTTTAGAAATTGTTCTTGTCATCGTCCATCTCTCCTTTTAACTGACTTGAATAACCACTTTTCCAGCGGGACCCTCGAACATACCTTCCGAAAGCTTACTGTTTGGTAATCATCCACGTGACACCGAATTTATCTACGACTTCTCCATAATAAGTACCCATGGCTGAAGAGCGAAAGGATATTTGCTCGCCACCGAGTGACTCGACGTAAAAATTCGCCTGACCTCTTGCACCCTCCGACATCAAATAAGAGTGAATGTGTGCTCCCATAAAAGTTCAACAACCTTTCCACTTGAATTTGTCCTTCTATGAATACGACGAGTAAACAATAGTGAAATCGACAAAGGAATTAAATTTTTTTTATTTTTTTAGCTTGTAAATTAGTTACGAAATGTATCTTCTTTGTGATGCCAAACCACGTATAGTTAGCGGATAAGCAGAGTTAATTTTTCCTGTTCCAATTGGTCACTGTCTCCAATAAACCTAAACAGTTGCTTTCCGCTCCAATAGGGTTTAATATCTTCCGTTTTGTGCCGTACTTCTGCAAAAGCAGTTCATTCAGGAAACTCCCTTCGAAATAAAATACTCATCTTCTTAGACAACACCATAACGTAAAATGTTTCCATTACGCTTAAAATGAATTTTTGTTGTAACTTATCCTGCCCGATCGTTGAATAGAAACCAAAAAGAAGCCGCCTCAAGGCAGCTCCTCTTACGCTATCGTTCTCCAATAGTTTAACAACATTATGTGTAAAAAAATAGCCACTTTAATTTTGCCTGATGCATCACTAAGTTACAGTGCCAGACTGGTTTTCCATTTACCATATGCTACTAACTTAAGCTGCTCCACGTAGGTTTCTTCTTACCAGAAAGAAGTAAGCCAGCATCGCTGCAGCGCTCGTCAATAAAATAATTACGCCCAGCGGAACGGCAGTGTCTTCACCCGCGATGCCGACTAGCGGGGAGACGACCGCTCCAAGCAAGAAGGGAATGACACCAAGTAGCGCAGCTGCGCTGCCCGCCATATGACCCTGGCTCTCCATTGCAAGTGGGAATGCCGCCGTTGATGTAATGCCGATTGCCGCTACGAAGAAAAACAGCGGAATCACCAATGCGATAAGCGGTCCATGGACGATGGCCACCACTAAGACAGTGACGCTTGCCAAACAGGCAAGCCATAGGCCGAACAACAGAAAGGCGTGTTCGGATACGCGATGCGACATCCGCCCGACCAGTTGGGAGCCGATGATCAGGCTGATGCCGTTCGATCCGAACAAAAGAGCGAAGACGGTCGGCGAGGCCCCGTAAATATTTTGATAAATAAAGGGCGTTCCCGAAACATACGCGAAGACCCCCGCGATCATAATTCCCTGTGCCAGCATGTAGCCGACAAACTGGCGATCTCGCAAGAGCGATCCGTAGTTCCGCAGCTGCTGCACGAAATTGCTGGGCCTGCGGCGATCAGATGGCAGAGTCTCCTGCAGCCTCCATTTTGTCATCATCAAGAGGTAGATTCCCAGCAGTGCCAGCGCTATAAATACGCCAATCCAAGCAGTGAAAGATAAAATCCCACTACCGGTAACCGGTGCCACGAGCGGACCCAAATTACCGACAAGTAAGAGCAGCGAGAAAAATTTTGTGAGCTCGTTACCGCTGTACAGGTCACGTGCGATCGCGCGTGAAATGACAATGCCCGCCGCAGCGACAAAACCCTGCACGAACCGGAATGCGATCAACAGCCCGATATTTGGCGAGAATGCGCAAGCTAAAGAGGCGACGACATAAACTGCCATGGAGATAAGCAGCGGATTGCGTCTACCATAGACGTCACTCAGCGAACCCATGACGAGCTGGCCGATGCCGAGTCCGAGTAAACAAGCGGTCAAGCTGAGCTGCACTAGCGAAGCCGTCGTCTCGAATTGCTTCACAATCTCCGGGAACGCCGGTAAATACATATCGATAGTAAAAGGCCCGAGTGTCGAAAATAAACCGAGCAGCAAAGCTAGTCTAAACACATGCTGATTGTTCTTGTTGGTCATAATAAAGAGAATCTCCTATTCTTCATTCCATATCCAAGACTCTTAATCTCTATTTGTCGCTCGCGAATTTGAACAAGATCCGGAAGCCGGCTTGTACCCGTTTCGAAGCAGAGAGTCTACTTTTCATCTTATCACAACTGTACTAATTCCGACAACAGATTAAGTGTGCGGGCTGATAACTCAAGCTGTCTTTAATCATATTTCCATACTAATAGTCCCTTCCTCATCTTTGCTATGTAATTTATTTGACCTATGTGGTAATTAATTTCCCTAATCATCTGTATCATCAAGTTAAGTGCTGTTGTCTGATTGTTTACAGCACTATAAGTTAGTGTTGGCATATCAAGAAACAAACATAAAACACCAAACATTTGTTCTCCATTATATATTTTTTTTAAAAAAAAGACCTGATCTCTTCTGCTCTTTAGTTTAATAGCAAAAAGAGACCCACAGCAACGGGCTGAGGGTCTAAGTTTATATTTTAAAGGGGGTCGACTTTTATTATAATCTTGAATGATTAATGCCAGATGAAAATAAGATTTCAATCATGTAACAATTACTTAAGTCTCGTTTTCCGTTAGTTGAATTGAGTTGGTTCTATCAAGGGGCGTTCTGGGAATGATTTCTTCAATTACAGTAATAGCCTTAGATTTCGATAAGTTTATGTACTCGATGATTTCATTAAAATTATATACTTCAAGTTCGCAGTCTTTATTTTGTTCAATAATATCAAAGTCTCCGTACATTTCTTCAATGAATTTTTGTAAATCGTCGGGAGTAATTTCTTCTACCTCTCTTGGGAAAGCATTTAATTCCAACCATTCTTTTAAGTGTCTATTGTTGTAGTGACAAAGTAATTTCGTATTCATTTTTCTAAAATCTGAATGCCATTTTTGCAGAAAGCTTGGGTCAGAAACTTGCTTCTGCTTGAATCCATGTGGATAATAAATAAATTCCATCCAAACATAGTCCGAAACTAAATGTGTTAAATATCCTAATGAATAGTCATCATTTACTTGGGATATGTATTTATCCACGAATTTTGCGTAATTTATTTGTCTAGTCCCTTGGTCTAAATCTCCTTCAAAATAATGAGTAATGTTTTTCCTTTCAATAGTGGAGGCGGCATCTGGTGCAATTGCACCTAATAAAAATGACCTCTTGTCCTTAATAATATCAAGGCTAGAAGCGACGAGTTCACCAATTATTATATGCATCAAGCGTGACCCCATAAACTCTCTCCTTTCCTGAAAAGAAGATGAAATCCTGTTCCTTATTTTACAATGACGATCTTTAAATATGTAGTCCAGCCCTTTAGTTGAGAAAAGTCAGCCAATCCACTCATCCTGAAGCTAGGTTAAATGGGTGATGGGAATCGAACCCACGTTACCATCTTGGAAGGCTGGAGTTCTACCATTGAACTACACCCGCATTTATATATCTAATTGTTATATTTCCTCTTTTAATATTTTATATATTCTTTTTCTGATAGTCGTATAAATTCATATGTAGGATTACACGTCGTTAAATTCACTTCTTAGTAAGCCATACACATATTCATCATAATGAACCCCATTGGTAAATATCATGTTCCTAAGCTTGCCTTCAAGTTTAAACCCAAGTTGTTCTTGTAACCCGATCGAATTAATATTGAAAGCATAAATATGTGCAGTTACTTTCTCATATCGTAATTCATAAAAGAAATATCGGAGCAAGATTTTTACAGCTTCTGAAGCATAGCCTTTACGCCACTCTGCACGAAATATTGCCACGCCATACTTAAATGTGCCATTACGTTGATCACAACTATGTGAATTTATACTTCCAACTAAATCACCATCAAGGGTTTCAATAGCTAGCATTCTATTATCACCTTGTGGAACTTTTGATGCTTCTTGCTCTGCCCAAGCTTTAGTTCCGTCCACTGATCTAGGGAAATAAATAGCATCACAAAATCTAGCTCCCTCAGAATCTTGATCGTTTTCGTGAAATTTCTCCCAATCATTAGGCAAAATTGCTCGTAATCTGACTTTCTTACCTTCCCAAATGTTCAACATTTTCACTCCTCTCTCTTATACAACCAATTATTTTTTATGTAAATATATCCTGAATATATAGTCATGATTAAAGCAATATACTTGAGCAATTGATCTTTCGAAAAGTATTTCCTTCCTTATAATACCATATTTAAAGCAAGTTCCAGAAGTGAGTATTAAAGTATCCTGCACTTTTTTAATAGCAAAAAGAGACCCGCAGCAACCACGCGGGTCCCTTTTTAGCTTTCTCTTTTGGTTAAGAAATTAACTTCAAACCAACCGCAGCACTTAGAACCATTGTGATGAACCCAATCCGCTTCCAATCACTGGATTCACCATAGAAGAGCATCCCGACAACTGCGCCGCCAACCGTACCGATCCCTGTCCATACCGCATATGACGTGCCCATCGGCAGACTTTTCATCGCTAAGCTAAGGAGTGTAAAACTCATGACTATGCCTACGATGAAAAGGCTAAAGGAGCGGATGGTTTTCGCTTTATTTATTTGGTTCATGCCCACGACGCCTACGACCTCAAACATCCCGGCAAACATGAGAAAAATCCAACCCATTAGACCACAGCTCCTTTCTTTTCTTGCTCTTTTGTCACAAATTTGAGTCCAAATACGCCGGTTAAAAGCAGCAAAATAAGAAATACTTTAAGAAACCTGAACGGCTCTCCGAACAGCAGCATTTCCACCAATACGGTGCCGGCTGTCCCCATTCCAGTAAAGACAGCATACACAGTCCCCACAGGAAGTTTGGTAGACGCGCTTATAATTAGATGAAAAGAGATATACATTGCAATGATTGTGCCTATCCACATCATCGTCGTATCCGCATGTTTTAAACCCGTAACCCATATCACTTCAAAAAAAGCGCCGATAAATATATAAATCCAATTACGATTCATGTGTATGTTCCTCCTGCTGTTTTACGATTTGATGCCACGCCAGTATACGAACCAGGAAGCTTCAATCCTTTTAAGCGACTTTTCAGCTCCACCAAATAACAACTCTACAAACATGCCATCCAGTACAGCAAGGAAAGCAACTGCCGCCATTTCACTGCTGACATCTGCATGAATGCTACCTGCTGCTATCGCTTGATCGAACAAAGGAATTAACATCGTTTCAAGTTTATCTAAATAGTTATAACCTTTTTGGACAATTTCATCGTAGAGATGGGAAGGCGGGAAAAAGGCAACCCGCAAGAAAAATTTGGTGTTATCATCCTGTTCATAGCAATTTTTATATTGGATAAGAAAGCCATAAAGAAGCTGATCAATCGAAAGATGTTTATGGCGATCGAGATACTCGACAACAAAATTTAACTCCTTCGCTAGCACATCGTCAAACAGATCAAGAAAAAGTTCATCTTTCCCTTTGAAATGTGTATAAATGGATTGTTTTTTGATGCCTACCTCCGTAGCAATATCTGCAAGTGACGCACCTTCATATCCGTTTTTGGCAAACTGTGTGAGGGCTACCTCTTTGATTCGAGTTGCAGTCATTGAATCCATCCTTCCGAACGTTCGTCAGGAAGATTATATCGCGTTCTCCGTCTTGGGGCAACCACAAAAATAGATTGCCAACCACCTAGCCAGAATGGCAGGATAGTAGGCAATCTTTTTTTGCTCAGATGTTTCAATTTATATTAGCTTTGATAGCCGGTCTCTTCATTTCTATTCCCAACTTTAACAGTAACATCTTTCGTTTGACCATCACGAGAAATTGTTATTTTCAGTTCGTCTCCTACGGCCGCGGCTTGTACAGCTTTTGTAATGTCATCCGTATTTGAAATGACTGTGCCATTCACATTTAAAATAACGTCATATTGACGAATGCCCGCTGCAAAAGCTGGCGTGCCTTGCTGCACTTCAGCAACTATCGCACCTTTTGTGCTATTGATTTTTAAGTCATCTAGCATATTATCCGAAATATTTTGTAGAGCTACACCGATGTAGGGTGCTGGCTCTTTGGGAATCATTTCGTTATTTTTCAGTTTATCTACAACAGAACTAATCGTACTTGCCGGAATTGCAAAGCCCATTCCTTGAGCTTCAGCGTTTACAGCTGTATTGATACCGATCACTTCACCGTTCAAATTCAAAAGCGGACCGCCGGAGTTACCTGGATTGATCGCTGTGTCAGTTTGCAGCAAATGTTTGTAATTTCGAGTACCCTGTTGATCATCGATGCTGATCGTACGCTCTTTGGCGCTTAAAACGCCTGTAGTTACGGAGTAATCGAAGTCATACGGGTTACCGATCGCAACAAGCCAATCCCCTACTTGTGTATTGTCGGAGTTACCAATATTCAGAGCAGGAAAAGCTTTATCCCCTTGAATTTTGAGCACAGCCAAGTCAAGATCGTAGCTGCTTCCAAGAAGCTTTGCCGTAAATGGTGTGTCATAACCTTGCACGTAGACATCGATTTCGTCTGCACCATTAATAACATGTTCATTCGTTAAAATATAACCACTCGAGTCGAAAACGAAGCCTGATCCAATCCCATTTTCAATGGTATCTCCGCTTTCAGTACCTTGCCCCAGTATGTTTCTTCTATTCTGTCCATTATTCGTCTGTTTTACTTTGGTCTCGATTTTGACAATGGCTGGACTCGCAGCTTTTGCAATTGATGAGATACTGTTCGTCCCTGTAGGGGTTAACGATGCTGTTTGGACATCAACTGCTGCCGAGTTGGCTGCAGCTGCTGCCACGCTTGATTGAACGGGCCCAGCATCATACCCAAACAGATTCATTTTATCCGATGTGAACATCAACCCACCGACAACGACCGCACCAGCCATAAAAGCTGCAAACATCGATCTCAATTTGCTGCTCCCCGTCTTGTTTTTAACCTTTATATCATCTAAATTAATCATTTTTTTCATATCTTCATTCATACGATTACCACCTTTCGTGTGCCATTAATTTTATTGATGTTGATAGATAGAAGTATAAGGCGCTAACCTGAAGTGTTACTTAAGTTTGGCTGATAGGCATATGAAAGTTAACTGAAAGTATGCTGAAGGTGTCGATTGGCGCAAAAAAACCTCTTGTTTAACGAGAATTGTTAAACAAGAGGTTTAGTGTTGTAGTCATATTGAATTAATCCGCTCCAAAAATAGAACGAAGGGATTATCGCTCTCATCGATTCTTTTGCTTGTGTATTTGAAAAACCACACTCTACTCATGGAAATCTCTCCTTTCTATATGATAACCTTAATTCCGACGATATATTGGAGCGCCAAACGGGGATGAGCCCGCGCCACCATCTACGCTAATTTCAGCACCCTGGACAAAAGAAGAGTCATCTGAGGCCAGGAATAAGGCAACATTTGCGATTTCCTCCGGTTCACCCAAACGATTCAACGGAACCGTACGAGCGAGTACGGGCTCCAATTGTGCTATTCTTTCAGGCTGTCCCCAAATTGGCGTTCGCGTTGCTCCTGGTACGACAGTGTTCACTCGAATGCCGCGCGGTGACAACTCGGAAACCAGCACGCTCGCCATACTAGTGACTGCCCCTTTACTCGCCGCATAGGCTGACGTTCCCGGACTTCCTGCCGTGGCAAGAATCGAGCCGTTTAAGATCACCGAAGCCCCCGCCTTCAGATAAGGCAAAGCGGCTTGAACAGTGAAAAAGACTCCAGTAACGTTAACCTTGAGTATTTCCTCAAAAACGGAAAGCTCTGTACTCCCCGCTGGTGTATGACCAGAAATGCCAGCATTTGCGAATACCACATCCAGGCGGCCGAATTTTTCAACCGCCGCGGCCACAGCTTTTTCCGCACTTGCTGGATCGGCGGCATCAGCCTGCACGGCAAGAGCTTTGGTAGTGCCAAGCTCCTCCACTGCCGCGTTTAACGCGACCTGATTACGGCCCGTAATAACGACCTTTGCGCCTTCTGCCACAAACAATTTTGCGGCTGTCAAGCCAATACCGCTACTACCCCCTGTAATTAATGCAACTTTCCCATTCAGTTTTCCC
>NZ_WHOC01000122.1:0-20345 GCF_013141785.1 Paenibacillus germinis | reverse complement strand
ACAACCACTGGAGCGCCGTATGCCGTCCATGCGCCGTTTTCTCCTACTTTGTACTCCTTCACCGTCGCATCGGACGGATAGCTGATCGTTACGGTAACGTCCCTATTGGTTGGTGCTGTAATGTCTGCAGACAACACGGCGTCGACCAGAGGAACCCCCTTTAATACGTTAAGTACGAACGTCCTTGTGTCCGAGAAAGTACCTTTTGTGATCGTTGCTGATAGCCTTACAGTCGCATCGGACGATAACGGGCGGGTTACCTTACCGTTTGCGTCGATGACAGATGTAGCGTCACTGCTCCATGTAATTATTGTCCCGTTCGCACCGCTCGTTACCAAATGAACGTTTTTCGTTACACCTACTTCGCTGTCACCCTCCGCGTAACCGATAGCAAGATTCGCTTTATCCAATGCGACGTCTATCTGGTCAGATTCAATCGTAATCGATGTGGATCCGAGCAAGTTACCGTTTTGGTCATAAAGCTGAACTATCATATTATCACCGCTTGAAGGGGCTAAAACATTTATAGTTTGCGTACCCGCTGTTACAACATAGCTTTGGCCATTCACTAACACGTACATGCCAACGGCAGCACCGGGATTGTTTAAATTTGTGCCCTCAACATCAATAGTTAGGTCGGTATTTGTTCCGCCGTTTACTATGCTAGTAGTCGATGCATTAAAGTTCGACACATTGTAGAAGTTTGCTATTACGGTATTATCATAGAACGATGTGGCGAATTCCGTTGATGTGCTGTTCGCATCAGCAAACACCCCTCCATTGGATGCAGTCCAATTAAGGAAGTATGACCCTGCAGCCGGAGTTGCAACAACGGGCATTGCCGTACCCGAAAGATAACTGCCCTCACTGCCTTGGGTTACAGTACCGTTTCCAGATGTTGAAAAACGAAGAATAGGTGTGCCACTCCTAATATCCATTTTGAGAATGTTACTTAGATTGCCGTTCGAATTCTTCTCTTGGACATAGACCGTATATGGCACATACGGTGCGAGATTTGGAATACTGATGGTATTATCGCCTACATTACTGGCTACTCCGGCTCCAGATGTGGAAATCGTTGGTTGTGCGGCCTCGCTGTACACTACTTTATAGTAATAGGTGCCAGCTTGAGTAGCAGTGAATGTCACGGATGCGGTACCTGTAGGCCCGTTAGTTCCATTGCTGACACTATCGGAAGGGGTTACGCTCTTTGCTGAGATAGTTAAAGAATTCGCATTCGTCGGCATCTCTACGACATTCAAGATTGCGGCGAGTGTTGTATAGATTGCCGACATGAGCGAGTCATTTGTGTTTGTGATCAAGCACTGATACTTTGTACCATCGTTAGCAACTGTTACCGGTGAAGCAGTTGTATACGTGCTGCTTGTCGCGCCACTAATGTTGCTCCATGTTGTACCGTTATCGGTTGAAACCTGCCACTGATAAGTGAGTGTTCCACCATCAGAAGCGTATGCCATTGTACCGAATGATACTGACTGAGGATCGGTTACAGTCTGTGACCGCGGATTTACAACCACCATTGGAGTGGCAGCGGCAGGTTGAGTGATTGTGTAGGCATGTGAGGAAACAGAAGAAGAATACCCACTGCTATTCACTTCAACCATTTTCAATGTACGACTGTTATTGATGGCTATGGGACCCGTATACAGCGTTCCGTTTATTGTTGGGTCGGAGCCATCCAGCGTATAGTAAACACTGTCGCCAGAGGTGCCTGGTGTTACATTCACAGTAACCGGATTTGCGTATGTTCCGGCGGCAGTATCTAACACGGGCGACGCCACTGACGATGCATTGGAAGTTACAGTTAGGTTGTTAATGCGGAATTCGTTGTCAATTCCGCCAAAGCCAACACCTCCAAAAGCGTTTGATGGATTTGGCACCTGCGCCACCTGTGTACCGTTAACGTAGAAAGTGATAGACGATGTGCTAGCGACAGCTTTGTAAGAATTCCAGTTGTTCATATCGAACCCGGACGGCATTTGAATGTTGCTCACAAGCGTTTTATCGGCCGGTGAACCACTATTATTGCGTTGATAGATAATCCATGAACCGTTTGTTAGATTATTGTAAACATACCTAAGCTCGTAACGGCTAACATTTCCGCCGCTAATGGCACTTACATAAACAGAAAGGGGGGCGAAGTTTGCGTATGCCGCTGAACCCGGATTAGATCCCCAGCCAATAAATTTGATGTTCGCGGTGGCTGTGTAATTCGTCCACGACGAGTTGCCTAAATTGGTGTAGGCAATGGTATCCGGTGTTTTAATATCCAATGCCTTACCGCTTGCATTGTTCGGGTCTGTTGTGTCGGAAACAAGGTTGTAAACAGGTGCAAGGCTCGGGGTACCGGTCCTGTTGTTCGACCAGCCAGTTGGTGCTGAGGTGCTGCCTACTGTGTACCCGCTGAAGTTCTCTGAATAAAGAGTATTAGTGCCGCTCGAAAACGTAGGTATAAGTTTAGCCCTGGCTGTTTGCAACCCGATAACGGCGTTGATTACATCGGAGCCGGTTGCACTGTTGTTTTTGAACACCGAATTGGCACCGGCTATTGCAGACATAAAAGCATTCCAACTTGTCGTTGAGTAGTTTCCTTGTGTAACCGACATTGCATTGGCAATTGCATCACGAAGCGGTTGTTTGTTTACACCTACTGCCGTCTCCACGGCCGTTGTTCCGTTTATCGTGTAGTTATACCCGACTGTCTCGCTGTATACCCCTGCATTCACCTCTACAACTTTGAGGATACAGCTGGAATTGATGTTAATCGGATTTCCAGAATAAAGTGTTCCGGAAATAGCCGGATCGGAACCATCTGTGGTGTAATACATAGAATCGCTTGAATTTGCCGCTGTAATGGTTACGCTCTGCGGATTGCTATACGTGCCGGATGATAGGTTCGCCTGTGGAGGATTAACAGGATTCTGAACAAGGCTAATGTCTGCCACATTAAACGTAGCATCATACCCGCCAAACCCAAAGCCGCCATAAGCATTGCTGGGATTGGATACTTGTGCAACTTGAGTGCCATTGACGTAATATGTGATACCACCATTTCCCGCTACAATTTTGTAAATGTTCCAGTTACTCATATCAAAGCCGGCAGGCATTTGTATATTGGTTACTAAATTGTTGTCGGTGGGGTTACCGCCTCTTTGGTAAATAACCCATTGACCATTCGAGAGATTCGGATAATTATACCTGAGCTCATAACGGGATACATTCCCTCCACTATTGCTACTGACATAGACGGATGGGCCAAAATTTGCGTATGTGCCGTTAGAATTGCCCGACCATGACACAAACTTCATTTGGAAAGTCAATGTGTAATTTGTCAGTGATGAATTACCCAATCCATAGAATACAACATTGTCCGGATTTGTGATCTGCACGGCCTGGCCGACTGTTGCGCCTTGCACGATTTTATAGGAAGACTTGGCATTTGAAGAACCGTCTCTGCTGTCTACCCAGCCAGTCGGTCTAACCGTGCTGCCAATCAAGTATTGACTGAAATTCTCAGAGTAGATCTGAGTCGGCATTGCTGTTGGCGGAACGGTTATAAGAGGTTGAACTGGCTGAGCGTCCTGGCCACCATGGATGTAAAAGTCGCTGAAATCTGTCGAACTGCCGACCGACTTTCCATCCGGCCAACTTGTTCCCCAGTCCCCCATACCAACGTATGTGAATGCAGTGGTGACACCGTCTGCTGAGGTGTAATCAGCAACTTGCTGATTGTCTATAGATATCTTTACATTCGTTCCGGAGGAATAGTCCATCGTAAGGGTACGCCAACCGAAATCACGGCGCACATTAGTTACAATCGACTGATTGCCCTTTTGAATGGTATAGAAATCTTTCGACACATTACCGTTAGCGCCAATTGCCAATATGTTTTTGCCATCATCGGCACGCAAGTACATATGCGCTAAAATTGGATCCGGCGGTGAGGTTGTTGGCGTATCTCCCAAGAAATAATCTTTATGTCTGTCAAAAAACTTGACAGTTACAACCTTATTGAGTGGCTGTGCAAAGGGACGACTGACAACAACACCGCTCGGATTAAGTGGTGTATAAATTGGAAGCGAGCGTATACCAAGCCGCGGGTCGGTCGGATTTGCCAATATGCCCATAGACATATCTACATTGCCTTTTTCTACTGCCCACTTTGTCATGTCAAGTGTATCTGAGTTAAACGTATCCGAAAAATATACATTTGACGGTATTGTTTGTTGGTAGACGTGTCTATTCGCTCCGAGCAATTCAGTCGGGAAGTACGGCGTTAAACCAATTAAACCGTATTGCATTTTTGACGGGTCAAACGACTTCACGCTAGTTACGCTGTCGACATTGTTTGTGGTATTTTGGAAAATGTACATATCGCCATAGCTGCCAGGACGAATGGCCAATGAGTGACTTTGCGTGTTCAGTGCTAGAATGTTTGAAAAAACAAACCCGGTTGCGCCCATAGCAGTATCCAATCCGCCAACCGAATTTTTTTCATGTACAGAAGCCGCAGTACCTATATCAGAGATAAGCACTTGATCCATATAATTATAACGATCAACAGAAGTATCAATTTGTGACAGGTTCGTTGTTAGATGATTAACATCATTTGATCCGTGCTGGGTACCCGAAGAATACCATTGTCCGCCTCCGGCAGTAAGCCAGGACATGAATACAGCGCTATCTTCGCCTGCATCTTGATGTGTATGGTGCACGTAGATGTATGAGAAATGATTGCCGACAGTATAGTTATCTCTTACGTTATCGAAATTCGGGTTTGCACTTTGCCCTCCGCGAGGGTAACCACCAAGAATAAGCATTGCGCGTTTGGGAGAATTATAAATCTCTAAGTGACTAAATGTGCTCTGACCACAACTCATAACGGTAAGACCAACCCCATGACCTACAAGCTGACCGACGTCATGGATAAGAACATTGTTAATCGTATGATGGTTGGAATATTTGCCGACGCCAGGATATCCGCCGTCGATGGAAATCCCCCCGTTACCGGTGTGCTCAACCGTGGTGTTATCAATCGTGTTGTACTGATTGTCACCGAGCATAAAGATGCCATATATACCAGCATTTTTTATGTCACTGTTTTTGATTGTTATGTTGTTGGTGCCTTGCATCGTAATACTGCCAACTTGGAAAGCCGGACGTTCGGCAGATTCAGCATATGCCGGCAGAGTTACGCCCGGCTTCAATGCTACCGGCGGGAATTGACCAATGCCACCATTAGCATCACCATAGTTATATGTATAGCTGTAATAGTCACTAAACTCTGTGTCCTTTACGGCAAGACCATCAAAAACAATGTTGTGTACTTGCAGCGTCAGATTGGGTTGATCACCGGGGTTTGCCTTCGGTGTACCCTGCAGATTGATGACAGTTTGCATGGTTGGCGTGACAACGGTTTTATTTGTCATCGTTCCATCGGCCGGATAGTAGTAAAGTACGCCTGTTGTTTTGTCATAATGGTATTCGCCCGGTGTGTCAAGGAACGAGAGGTTATGTTGCAGGAAATATCTCGAACCGTTACTTACTGTATATTTTACTCTATATTGGTATTTGTTATAGAAATCCGAACCATTTGCTTGTGGCTGGTTCAGTGTAATTGTTGAGGTGCCAACGGTTACACTTGCAACAGGTTCCGTATCGGTAAACCAGTCCCACGTACCGTTAACACCACCGGTACCGCCGTCCCAAGTGAACACTTGGGCGACTTCCTCACCGTTTTGCTGCGCTAGCTGCAATCCGTTGATCTGATCTGCAGTTAAATCACTCTTATTGATTTGAATATTAGTGCCATTGGAACTTCCGGCTACGCGGTTATAGGTATCCTTGGCTTCGGGGAATCCTGCCTGAGGAATAAGGTTTGGCATTCTTGCCGAAGTTGCCCGCGCATCATTAACATATAATGTATTAAAAGCCGATGAATTCAGACCGCTGAATGTAGTGGGATAGTCCGCTTTGTTCAGTTGAACCTTCCACACCTTACCTACCATGCTTGTTAGCATACCATATTGGGTAACGTCGCTTTGGGCGGCTTGTGTCCAGCCGTTCGAATCAACAGGTATACCTCCATAAAGCTTTGCAGCGCCAATTCCGCCCGAGCTTTCATAGACAATGTTGTAGCCGTTTGTACCAGAATCTTGCGGCGTAAGGTTAAGAGTACTTGGCATGTAATAGTCGCCTGGCGCAATGCTAACTATGATATTGCCTGTCATGTTTTGATTAATTTGTTGCACTGCTTGTTGCGCCCTTTGTAAAGTAGCAAACGGATTGGCCTGTGAACCGTCACCGGAAGTGTCATTACCGTTTGTAGAAACATAAATTATTTCCATTACATTCCGTTGAGATTGAACGTTTACCTCTCTTGCGCTTACTATTGTATTGGCAAATGTAAATGTCGTCATTACCATTGCTGAAGCCAATGCTATTGATGTAATTTTCTTTAAAAATTTGCCCATTGAATTTACCTTCCTCCTTTATTTAATAGTTTTCTGCTCCCACCTGGGTTGATGCGCATACGTTTTAACCAACATTAATATCCCCCCCTCTCTCTCTTCTTGACCACATCTTACTTTAACCAGTTCACAAATCCTATTGTAAAAAGAGCATTTCATTGCATTTTTCATTGTAAAAACGGCCCTTTATTGTACTTATCGTTCAAGTACACTAAAGGGCCTCTGTAAAAATCTTATTTAGTTCACTTGCCTAGTTCCCTGTACATGTTTATTTAAAATATATTCCTTCGGCGTAACGCCGTATTTCTTTTTAAACAGTTTGTAAAAGTAGCTCTCATTTTCCACACCGATTTTTTGGAGAACTTCCTTAATACTGCGATTGGAACTTCCAAACCATTCCGCCGCTTTTTCCAATCTTACATCATTAATGTAATCTGCAACCGATCTAGCGTACTGTTGATTGAAAATTTTACTAATTTGCTTAGCAGATACATTCAATTTTTCTGAGATATACTGTAGGCACAAGGCTGGGTTCGCATAATCGGCTTGAATTAACTCGATAACCGTGTTATTGATGATGGAATGTTTATCGGTCTCTGTCCGTTCCGCTTTGGTTACGATACTTCTGCAAATTTGCAAAATGTTGTCGTACTGCTCATCCAATGTTTCCATACTGAATAGCTGGTTGGACAGTAAGTTGTAATTGATTAGCAAAGGTTCTAATCTACTCCTGTTAATTTCCTCTGTCATCTGTTTTAACGTATTGACTAAACCCATAATAGATAAAAAGACGTTATTGTAGTTCAACTTGGCAATTTCATCAAACAGTTTAATCAGCGTTTCTTCTGCCGAAAGGACATTCCCGCTTTTTAGCGAATCCACTAGTTTCTTTTCCAACGAAACGGAAAAACCAACCTGTGAATTGTCTGTATTGGCTTTAATGGTCCTGTTCGTCAGAACGCAAGACTTGCCAAATAGTAAACGGTAGACTGAATTATTCAAAGCCACCTCATACTTGTCGGTCAAATCATGCAGATTTTCGCAACGGTCGCTAATAAAAATAGAAATAGATACTTTGAAGTATTGACTTATATACGATTGTGCCTTATTCCAAAGTGCGGTTATTTCCAAAACCATAGTTTCTTTGTCAGACCCATCTATATTTAAAATAAAGGCCATATGATCATTTTTCATTTCAACGACTTCAACCCGATAACATTCAGACAATAGTTCCAGCGAAATGTTAATGATGCCGAATGTACAAAGATCACGATCAAACGGACTGAACATCCCCTCAAATTGAGCACGATTATCGATTTTCACAATACAAACGAGTCCGGGTTCGTCCTGTGATAAGCCAATTCCTGACTCAAATCCTGCTTTGTCAAACTCATCTTTAGTAACCGATTGGCTGTCTATTAGCAATTTCCTTAAGAAGTATGTTTTCAGAATTTCACGATCCGATTGTTTATTAAGCTTGTATTGGTTTAATTGATCAATTGAAAACTGGTACGCATTGTTCAAATATGATATCTCGTCCTTCGAATGGGATTGATCCATTTCAGTTACGTTGGATACGACATGCTTTACCAAAGTATCAATCGGTTTGTAAATTTTCCGAGAAATAAAAATAGAAGCCATAAATGCCAGAATCATAAAAGCAACGATAATCACAATTAATGTATATTTCAATGTACTGATTTTTTGAAATACTTCATCGTATAGTTGTGCTTTCACTAATGTCCAATTCATTTTATCTACAAACGTATAAGTAATAAGATACTTCTTGTCATTTATGTCTTCTGTAAAATATCCCGTGTTATCTGGAGAGGCTTGTTCACTATGGTGCTGTTGATAAATCGCTTTCAAAGAATCTTGCAAAGTGCCTTTTTCTTCAATTTCATGCCCCACGATTCCACCATTATCGTCAAGGATCATGATTTGATCATGCCGCTTTTCGTCAACCATATTAATCTCTTTAATACTGTTGAGAAGCCATTCGGTACTAGCGTTTACGATTAATGCGCCCTCAGGTTGATTTAGCTCATCCTTGAAGTCATACATTAAATAAGTGACCACATTCTCATATCTTTTCTTATCTTTCTCTATGTTGTATTCGATTTTTCTCGGTATAGGTTTCAATTTTGGTAATTCTTGTTTGGATTGAAGCAAAGCTTCAAAATTGGTATCTTTGAATAACAAGTCTGCTTGCGTCGTGTAATACGTTTTGATATGTCTGTTATACAAATAGATAGATTGTATAAAAGGGTTTACACTTAAGATCGAAGTTTTGATTTTATTCATTTCATTTAGCATTTCTGTAAAATCCACATGATTATTAAATATCAATGGGCTAATTTCGGGGTTATAGTACATAGATAAAATAGAATTAACAATCATATCGTCCATGAAGTTAATATTATATTTCACCTCGTACAATATTTTTTTGTTCGCTTGATACTCATTATCCAATACAGCCTGCTCCACTTTGACAAATGCAATAAGTGCAAACGAAATTAGCGGCAATAGCATAGCTAATGCAATCCACTGATAAATTTTACGCAGATATTTTCGACTTTTTTTGTTTTTAAACCACATTAGACCACCTCAAGGTTTGTTTATCTGTTTTAATCCTTTTTTATCCTTAGACTACTACACTTCAACAAATTTTTCACTAATCCTGCATTTTTTAGATGTTTCGAAGATATCTGCACAAACCCTATCTATAGAAAGGGTGAAACGAGTGGTTGTCAGTCAGCTTGACCAACCCGCAAACAGTCTCGTCATTAATCTCAATATTAAGTAGATAGTAAACCCAGGTGGGACAAGAAGACAGCCCCTCATCATTTCCTCAAGGTTCGTACTGCTTCCTGTTACAACAACGGATACCATTTTATACCAACTTGCATTCGTTTGTGGAGACGTAATCGCCAATTTAATTTCCGGTTTGAACCCATTACCGCGTTCGCAAGGGAGATTTGATTGTATTTCCGCCCGGCTTGCGCTACCAACTCCATACTGCAGAAGTCGGCAATAACGTTCATTACTTATCGCTCAGTTGCAACTTGAGACTCTGACCGTTCGATTTCCATGAGTTGTATCCATTCCTGAAGATTACAGCTGTCTCCGACGGTGCTGTATTCGATGCGCTTGCCTCCCAATGGACGGAGTCAGCTGTTTGGTTCGAGCAATTCGCCGCGCTCCATGATCAGCTAGACACGGAGGTATTTAGCGCGAGATCGCCGGACCTGACTATTTCGCTTTCACTGCTACGCATTCAAGGAGCCTTGTATCAATGGTTCGCGCAATTGATAAGCCTGCTGATACCTCAAATGTCAGATAAACAATAAAACCGGCACCCTATCGGAGTCCCGGTCGTTTTATATTACGACTATACAACTTCAATCAACCGCCCATCCCGAAAATACACAACCCGCTTCGCCTCCTGAGCAATGGCCTGATCATGCGTAATCAAGACAATCGTCCTTCTCTGCTCATTCAATCTTTTGAAAATATCCAATATCTCTGCACCTGTCTGAGAGTCCAGCGCCCCCGTCGGCTCATCTGCCAGAATAATCGCCGGATCTCCGGCCAATGTCCGGGCAATCGCAACCCGCTGCTGCTGCCCACCGGAAAGCTCCGAAGGCAGATGCCGCCTGCGGTCCACTAAATCTACGGCTTCCATAGACTGCATAACTAGCGGCTCCCGCTCTTTTTTACTCATGCCCCGATAAATAAGCGGCAGCTCCACGTTCTCATATGCATTAAGCCGTGGCAGCAAATTAAAGCTCTGAAAGACGAACCCGATCTTCCGATTACGAATCTCAGCCAGTTGAGCATCCTTCATTCGATTGATCGCCTTCCCATCCAACATATACGCGCCGTGATCCGCAACATCCAAGCAGCCTAAAATGTTCATCATCGTCGACTTCCCCGACCCCGATGGTCCCATAATCGCCACGAACTCGCCGTGATCGATCTCTAACGAAACATCATCCAACGCTCGAATCGTTTCGCCGCCCATCACATAATTCTTGCTCACATGCTCCAACTGGATTATGGTCATATTCTTCGCCTCCATTATCTGTGAACAAATAAATGAAGTATGCGACTCCTCCGACTGACCGACCTTACCGTTTCGCCTTATAAAACTCATGATACAATTTCATGAGCGCCCGCTTCTCAATACGCGACACATACGACCGCGAAATCCCCAGCTCCTTCGCAATCTCCCACTGCGTCCTCTCTTCCCCGCCAAGCTCTAATCCAAACCGGCCGACCACAACTTCCTTCTCGCGATCGTCCAAGATTTCCAAGTTCCGATAGATTTTGCTCTTCTCTATCTTGAGCTGCACCTTATCCACGACGTCATCGGCTTCCGTACCGAGAATGTCGATCAATGTAATTTCATTCCCCTCTTTGTCCGTTCCGATGGGATCATGCAAAGACACATCTTTGCGCGTTTTCTTCAATGAACGTAGATGCATCAAGATCTCGTTCTCGATACAGCGAGCCGCGAATGTCGCGAGCTTGGTCCCTTTGTTCGGCGAAAACGACTCAATCGCCTTAATCAATCCAATGGTCCCGATCGAGATCAAATCCTCTAAATCTTCCCCTGTATTATCGAATTTTTTGAGGTTGTGAACACGAAGCAACGTAAATTTCTTCGGATAGTACAATGTTAGCCTGATTTTCCATACTTAAAATCGGCAGCAATGGACGAATTTATAAAAACGATCATCTTGACTTCTATCGTGATCTAATTAGCAAGCACGTGACTAGGCAAGACAAATAGCCGCTGAAGCTGACATCCGAATTAGGATATCAGTTTCAGCGGCACAAAAAAAGTAGGAGTGACACTCCCCCCTCTCGAATTAACTGCAACTTAAAATTTGCAACTGGTAATACCCACCCCAAACTTTAATCGCTAATTATCCGTCTTACACATATCGAAATCAAATGATTTTATACACGCAGCAGGAGGTAACATCATATGTTAAAAAAATCAGCAAGTGTGCGGGGTATAACCGCCAGTAGAGAGAAAAGGCGATACATGCCAGGATTAGACGGGCTACGCGCGTTATCCGTATTAGCCGTTATAGCATATCATTTGAATAACTCCTTAGCTCCAGGTGGCCTTCTCGGGGTTGGTATCTTCTTCACATTATCTGGTTATCTAATTACCGATCAGTTGATTACGCAGTGGCAAACAACAAGACAGATCAACCTGAAGGATTTCTGGATGAAAAGAGCTCGAAGGCTCATGCCTGCCATGTTCTTCATGCTTGCCATTATAGGCATATGGTTGCTGGTATTCGATCGAGCACGATTGTTCTCGTTGCAGGGTGACTTCGTATCCGTGGCACTTTACTTCAACAATTGGTGGCTAATTTTTCATAACATATCCTACTTCGAAAGTTTTGGTCCGCCATCTCCGATCGGTCACCTCTGGTCGTTGGCCATCGAAGAACAATTTTACTTCCTGTGGCCGCTGATTTTGGTGTTTGTATTGCGTTTCACACCGCGTCGAGGTCAACTAATCATGTTCACGCTGATTGGGGCTGCAGCTTCTGTTCTTGCAATGGCCTTGGTCTATAATGCGAATATGGATCCAAGTCGGGTCTACTTCGGCACGGATACACGGGCATTTGCTTTGCTCGTGGGTGCGGCTCTAGCCATGTTATGGCCTAGCCACAATTTGCCCGCTTTGGTTACCCGCAAATCGCGATTGATGCTGGATATCGTAGGTGGAACTGGCCTCATCGGTATCCTCCTGATGATTTGGAAGACGAGTGAATATGATACTTCCCTCTATGTCGGTGGATTAGGACTCTTCTCCATCCTTTCTGCAATCGTCACAGCTGTACTTGCACACCCAGCTAGCCTAGTAGCCAAATTAATGAGTTGCCCACCGCTTCAATGGATCGGAATGCGTTCATACAGCCTATACATCTGGCATTATCCGGTTATAATCCTTACTAGTTCGTCGGGAGACATAGGGGAAGTTAACGTTTTCAAGATTCTAATGCAGGTATTCATCAGTTTCCTTCTAGCTACTCTATCTTGGAAATTCATCGAGGAGCCGTTTCGTCGTGGTTCGTTTAAAGGGCTATGGAGGAAAATAGAGCTATGGCCGCCATTCAAAACTCGATTTATGTTTGTGCTTACCATCACTCCTCTTCTTCTTTTCGCCATTTCCTGTTCAAGTAAACTGTACGCCGTTAAGCCATTAAACAGCCCGCCTGTAATCGTCGAGAATGCAGCAGCATTCACCCCAACGCCAATCGTCAAGGAGACGCCTGCGCCGACTCCCACGCCCAGACCATCGCCGTCACCGACTGTTATGCCAAAAGAACCGGCTGCAACCGCTACTCCTAAAGTCGGAGAGAAGGCAAGTATAACAGCAATAGGCGATTCCGTAATTCTGGATGCGGCCCCCTTCTTAGCGAAGCTCCTACCTGGTATCATCGTGGACGGCAAGGTCGGTAGACAGATGTCTCAGGCGCAAGAAACAGTTGAAAATCTTAAGGCGAACGGAAAACTTGGCAAACAGGTTATTATTGAACTTGGTACCAACGGTGCATTCACCCCCACTCAACTTCGTGAACTTCTGACTTCTCTGGGTGATGTGCAGCAGATTGTTCTTGTAAACACTCGTGTCCCTAAAAAATGGCAAGATACCGTCAACTCCACTCTCAAAAAAGTGGCGTCAGAATTTCCAAAAGCGACGATCGTAGATTGGTATTCTGCAAGTAAAGGCAAGGACACGTTCTTCTTCAATGATGGCGTACACTTGAATCAGGAAGGTGCCAAATATTACGCGTCACTTGTGAGTGAAGCCGTACTGAAAGAGACTTCGTAACAAGGACGCTGAAATAGAGACAGCTTAACAGCTTCCTCTACGGCATCGTCCGCTTCCGTCCCTAGAATGTCGATTAGTGTTATTTCATTCCCCTCTTTGTCCATTCCGATGGGATCATGCAAAGACACATCTTTGCGCGTTTTCTTAAGCGAACGCAGATGCATAAGGATCTCGTTCTCGATGCAGCGAGCGGCGAAAGTCGCGAGCTTGGTCCCTTTATTCGGTGAAAACGACTCGATCGCCTTTATCAATCCGATCGTACCGATTGAGATTAAATCCCCGAGATCTTCTCCTGTATTGTCGAATTTTTCGACAATATGAACACGAAGCAACGTAAAATTCCTTGGAGAGTACAATATTAAAGTGAATATTCATATTAAAAACGGCAGCCATGGACGTAAATGAAGTCCTTGACTACCGTTTTTATTAAGGTTTTGGTGCAACAATTAAAATTGACCAAAGATCTCCGTAATTTCGTTGTTTGATTATGCTGTCAAACCAAACAATTTGTTGATTAATTCAACTGAAGAAAGGACAGACGAATGAATGCATTCGACCTGCCCTTTCCTTAGCATATGCATGACTTCGATTCCCGTGATTGTGTACTCTGCAGTTTCAAAAGACTTAAATCCCAACATTGGTTTTATGATTTTCTTTATAAACAAGCTGGGTTTTTATCGACAGAGATCACGCGAGGTGATTGATTGTGTGTTGAAGTCAATGCTTTCTTGAAAAATCGTTACTTAGGCTATATTTCAAATACCATCTTACTGTTAGCAAGATAACTTGAGATTCACACTGCTTCCACTTAAACAAATCTAATTTCGTTTCCAACGTAATTGCCCCCTCCCATGAATTCATTTCAATCATGGTATCAAGGATTAGAACTTTGCACCACAGCCCACACTTGCCAGTTTGATCGCGGTCGGCCTTACCCCTTTGGTTAATGCTATCAAGGTTATATTGCCCGGCGTCTCTCGGGCTTGGAGCAGCACGGTAGCGATACCGGCCTCCGCCCGCACCGGATTTTCGCCGACGATGACCGCTGGACCATCGATGTCGAACAAAACCTCGTCGCAGGCGGAGGGTACCACAGTCCCGTTCGCGTCCTTGATTTCGGCATAGACAAACACGAAGTCGGCGCCATCGGCGGAAAGCTCCTTCCCGCTCATGTCGATGCGGAGGGAAAGCGTATCAGGCTCAAGCGGTGTGCGCACGACATGTTCAGCCGCTTCTTTGCCACCAATTCGCCCGATTACCTTCAATTCCCCAGGCGCGTACGCCACACCGGTAAATGTGAACGGGGCTTGCGCCAAATTGCGGCAATTTCCTCCGTCATGCAGAAAAACCTTCATGTCGCCTGCATCCGTCTTCCCCTGCACGCATGCGTCCTTCCATTTATGCTGCTCTTCATCCGTAAGCCAATAGTCCACCTCATAGCCTGTCACACGTTCGCCGTATTCCGTGTCCGGACCTTGATCAGGCTTTCTCGCGCCGACCGATTTCCCGTTTACAAACAGCTCGACCTCATCACAATTGGAAAATACGACTACCTTCGTCGGCGTGGTACGTTCCATCCAATAATTCGCAATATAGACCATCGGTCCGCTTTCCGCATGTTCATGAACGATTTCCGCTCTTCGTTGACTCTGATAAAAATAGTAAACGAATTTAGGCAGCCGGAACGTATCGAGGACCCCGCACTCTGCCAACCGTGGATAACAACCGCGGTTATGGTCGATGCCGACCCATGAGGCATCTCCGAGCGACCACTTGTTGCCACGGTTCCGATTCAGTGACCATTGATAGTTCCAGGCTTGCAGTAGCAGTTTTTGTTCTCCCGCGTCGCGCGGTACCCGGCTTGTACTCTCATGACCGCCGAACTCGTAATCCCCGTACTCTCTGTCGAATCCTCCTTTATCGGGTAGGACCTCCTCCAGAGGACGGGACAACGTTTCGTCGTTCCATAACGTATAGGGTACATCGTAGCCGACATAAGCGGGTTTGTTCCGTCCCATCGTATCTCCTGAAGTAAAGATTTGATCCCCCGGATATTCCTCATGAGCGATCAAATGGCATTCGTGAAAAAATTCATCTGTCGCCCCCTTCCTGCCGGGATACGTTTCGTTCAGGCTGACCTCCCACATAATCACGCAAGGTCGGTTCCGGTCACGGCGGATCATATCCCGTATATTTTGCCGGACAATATTCTGGAACTCGCCTTCCTCGCAATACTGCCAGCCCGGTACCGGTTCGACGGCCATCAGCCCTAGTTCGTCGCAAGCGTCAAGAAAAGCGGGCGCCTGGGGGTAATGGCCTAGCCTGACGAAATTGAAGCCCGCCTCCTTCAGTTTCTTCGCATCGCGATAATGCGCGTTGTCCGAAGCGGCGTTTCCGATATAGGGAAACTGCTGGTGGCGGTTCGTTCCCCGGATGACCAGACTATCGCCGTTTATGACAAAGCCTCCTTCTTTACTGAACGAAATCGTACGTATTCCGATCCGGGTGCGAATCTCGTCTGCCGTATGGCCGTCTTCTACGATTTTCGTTTGCAGCGTGTACAAATAAGGTGTGTCAGGATGCCAGAGTTGCGGCTTCGTGATCGTCAGCGTTTGGACGAACGTATGCGCTCCGCCGGCCGAAACCGCCTCAACCGAACTTTCAGCCGTCTCTACTTGCCGTCCTTGTTTATCCAGCAGCGTTGTCACGATTTTCGCTTTCTTGGCGGTTTCATGCTCGTTGAGCACGTGCGTTTGAACTTCAACCGTCGCCGATGATTGCGAGACGTCGGCGTATTTGACAAAAATTCCGCCTCCGGCCGGTTCTCCGGCGTAAATGGCATCCGTGACATGGAGCTTCTCCGTGACATGAAAATGAACATTGCGATAGAGTCCGCCGAAATAGGAAAAATCGAGGCTCTCCAGCGGCTTTCCCGGAGGTATGGAGCCGTTGTTCCGGTTGTCGAGCCGAACGGCAATGACATGATCCGCTCCGAAATCCACATCGTCGGTGATATCAATCGTAAACGGCAAATAACCGCCTTTATGATTCAGCTTGAGTTTGCCATTGACCCATACAGATGCCTCATGCATGGCCGCTTCGAATTCCACAAAGATCTTCTTCCCCTTGTCTGCTTCGTCCAAGGCAAAATGCTTGCGGTACCAGCATATCCCTTGAAAATGCATGTCTACATGCAGCGATTCAATTCTTGGCGTATGAGGCAGACAGACCGTTTCCCAGCCTTCGTCCGAAAAACGCTTCTGTTCGGCTCCGCTTATGTCTTCACGAATGAACTTCCAGTTCCGGTTGAAATTCACCGTTCTTCTGCAGTGATTCGAATGTTTCATTGTATATCGCCTTACCTCTCATCATTTTATTTCTAACTTAATTCTGAAATTTCACATCTGGAGACAATCGACAAAAGCGATTTCTATTCGTCCTCAGCTAAATTATTCCTCTTGTGTATTTTTTAATATTTCATAGAATTCATCCATTTGGATAACACAGTTCTCCAAACGGGACTTCTCCGCTGCAAAAGCCATAAGATGGCTTTGGACAGACACATGAGCTGAAGTGAGACCTGCAGCATTTCCGTCTTGACGCACTAATCTTACGAAATCTTCCATAATGCCTTCGTCTCCCCCGCCATGCCCCTCTTGCGGAGACTCAAGGTGAATGAGCTCTTTTTCCCCTGTCAAAAAACTCGTGATTTCGATTTCGTTCCGTTCCATATCCGCTCTGATTTGTCCGTTAGATCCCATCAACTTCAACGATCTCCCGCCTTCAAATGTAAAAGCACTCATCGTAAAAGCAACCGTTACTCCGTTATCAAATTCCATATTGACCACCTGATGGTCAACGACATCGTTGTCGCAATGGTACACACATCTGCCGTATGGCCCCTCCTTCAAGGCATGAAGCACGCCTTCATCGCTTGAATCGCTACTAACAATTGTGCGGAAAACTTTGTTAATCCAATCATCCCGCTCAATGTAAATTTTAGGCGCATAATAGGGGCATTCATCTTGAACGGGACAACCGTCCAGACACATTTTTGGTGCGCCCTTAGGGGCATTCTCTTTCAGAAAATGCGTTAATGAGCCGAAAGAAGCTATTTTTGTACAATTCGCATCGGCTAACCACAATAAAATATCCATGTCGTGGCAGCTTTTAGCTAAGATCATCGGGCTGGATTCTTTGGATTTTCTCCAGTTGCCTCTTACAAAGCTATGAGCGTAATGGGCATATTCAACATTCTCCGTATGCTGGATCGTAATTAATCTGCCGATACGGTCTTGTTGTAACAGCTTTTTAATCGTCTTGAAAAAATCTGTAAATCTTAACACATGACAGATCGAAAATACCCGCTGGTACGACTCTGCGATTTCCCCTAAAATGATGCATTCTAATGGATCGGGTGACATTGGTTTCTCAAGCAGAACGTGATATCCTCCTTGCAGCGCCTTGCATGCTGGTATAAAATGCATCTGGTCCTGGGTGCAAACAAGCATCGCATCAGCCAACTTGGGCTTTGCTAATAACAGTTCCCAGCTTTCATAGCCGTGTTCTGCTGGAATATTGTGTTCAAGCATAAATTGTTTTCTCCGCACTGGATCAATCTCTGCAACAGCGACAAATTGAATTTGATCTGGGTATTTCAACGCATAAGATGCGTATGCGCCAGCGCCTCTCTGGCCTGCACCTACAAGGACTGCAGTAATTTTTCTCAAGATAATTCCCCCAATAATATCATCTATCATTTATGCAAGATCATCGTCTGCTCGCCGAAAGGTTCTATTACGATCAGATAATAATTAATCTGTATTACTATCATAATCATTGAAAGAACGGAATGAACTACCCTAATTCAGCAAAATCTTGAAGAATAACAATCGGATCGTTAGTGCCATGCAGTTCGAACACGATTAACTCATTTTTCCCTTCGCGCAGAAGCGGTCCTGGGATATATAACGTTTTCTGCGGACCAATGTCCCAATAACGTCCGAGATTATAGCCGTTGATGTAAGCCACACCCTTCGTCCAACCTTCCAGTTTCAAGAACGTGTCTCCAACCTCGTCAACATGAAACTTGCCTTTATAAAAAGTAGGCGTAAATGAGACATTTTCTTGCATGTCCCCGAATGCGAGTTTCGATATATTGTTAAGAGGAAGCGAGTAGATCTTCCAATCGTGCAAAAACCCTCGCTCAAAACGAACCCCTTCTGTAATCCCTTTTGGATCTTTCAAATGATAACCGTAATTAATTCGACCCATATTTTCTACTAAAATACTTAATGTCGCGCCTTCAGGAGGTATTTCTACCAGAATATCATTCTCTTTTATTTCCACTGTCTGATCATGCGTGTTTCTTTCAACTGTCCCTTGATAAATCCCATCCAGGAAAATGAGCGCCCTGTCACGCACTTGTTGGAGTACGAGTTTATTCTTTGCCCTTGGACCCGATATCTGTGTCGTATACAAAATAAAGCCGTAATC
This sequence comes from Paenibacillus germinis, assembly GCF_013141785.1. Taxonomy (NCBI): domain Bacteria; kingdom Bacillati; phylum Bacillota; class Bacilli; order Caryophanales; family Paenibacillaceae; genus Paenibacillus; species Paenibacillus germinis. Next base: position 1,496 of record NZ_WHOC01000122.1, on the reverse strand, counting down.
CTGATCCAATTGTTCCATCGTTATTGGACATTTACTTGTCATCGGGGAGGACAACTGATCAAGCGAATCAAATAACCTCGTTTGTTCAGTAAGGCGGACAATGCCGTAATGTTTCTTTGGAATGGAAGAGGGAATTTCAACATCCGCCAAATCCACATACTTGGAAAGCAATTCTCGAACTGCAATGTATTTGTCCGTAATATCTCCGGATTCATTCAACATCGCGTGATAATCATAACTGGTTACGTCCGGTTCATATTTACCCAAACAACCGGCTCCATTATAAAAACCAAAATTCGTACCGCCATGGAACATATAGAAATTAACGGAAGCGCCCAATTTCAGCATCCGGTCCAGTACGTCCACCACATCGTCATTACCTCTCCGATGATGTTCATCTCCCCAATAATCGAACCAGCCGTTCCAATATTCCATACATAGGAGCGGTTTGTCCGGCTGATATTCCTGCAATTTAGCAAATGCTTCTTCAGGCCGCGATCCGAAATTGACTGTTGCGAACACGTCCGGAATTAGCGTACCTCCTTGAAGATTGGAATCGTCATAACCATCTGAAGTGAACAGAAGCACATCCATTCCACGGTTGATCATGGCTTGCCTTATATACGCAAGATATTCTTTATCTGTGCCATAACTTCCGTATTCATTTTCAATTTGCATGGCGATAATCGGTCCGCCATTCGTACATAGAAGGGGTTTAAACCTTGCCAATAATTCGTCGTAATAGGTGTCTATTTTATCCAAAAAAGGCTTATAGTAACAACGCAATTGCATGGAAGGGTCCTTAAGGAGCCAATAGGGCAACCCGCCAAATTCCCATTCCGCGCAAATATAGGGACTCGGCCGAATAATGACGTGCAGTCCCAATTCTCCGGCTATTTGAACAAAACGCTCAACATCGGCGATGCCTTGAAAGATAAACTGCCCTTCTTTCGGTTCATGGACATTCCAGGCTACATAGGTTTCAACCGTGTTAAAACCGCAAGCTTTTAATTTTAACAACCTGTCTTTCCAATATTCAGGCACAATTCTGAAATAATGCATTGCTCCTGACAGGATTCGAATAGGTTCCCCGTTATAAATAAACTGTTTGCCTTCAATTGTGAACGAAGCCATCTTAACATCTCCTTTTCGCCGATCATACTATTCGAACCCTTCTTAAAAAACAACAAAAATTAAAGAATCCTTCAATTTCTTTAAAGGCACTTATCAAAAATAGTGATTTTTCTACAAAATAGCTAAAAAGCCTTCAAATCCAACAACATAGTGGAATTGAAGACTTTTTTCTGAATTTCTCCTGCCTGGAAAGAAAAAAATAGATGAGACAAATAAACTGGCAACGGGCCGTTCTGCAACTCTAGCAGGACGGCCCGTTCCGGGGTAATTCGACCTTATCCAGTAAGGCCAGTTTTACGTATTGCTGAACAGTGAACTAGTTGGTTAACAAAGACCGCGCATCACGAAGAAGATATTGCGCC
>NZ_WHOC01000121.1:0-93751 GCF_013141785.1 Paenibacillus germinis | reverse complement strand
TCGGGATTTTGTTCGTAGCCTATTTCTTTGCAATGAGGGTGTATAAAAAACGGGTGTGAAAAAAAAGACAGCTTCTTCTGAATTGATCAAAAGAGAAGACAGTCCTGAAGAAAAAATTCCACACCTATATAAGGGCGGAACTGATTAGCAGTTTAAAAGTACGAATGTCGTTATAATCATTTATACTGGACTTACATCAAGAGGGTATTTATCCGAGTTATCGTGCTGTGGTCGCTCATGTTGAAAAAATGTCATATAGCAGGTAGAACGTATCTGCTCGCGATGTGACAATGTGGATCTAAGGAAAGGGTCTACGTGTGAATTCTACGGATGCAGAGCATTTCCTAAGTGCCGAAATATCAGCTCAGCTTAAAGCACCTAGGTGGTGCTTTTTATTATGCCTTTATACCGCAACTTCGTTTTCTTGGTAAAAACAAGCAATGATCCAGAAATAAAATAGATGATGCCTACAACTAGGGTACTGTAAAGAGTTAGCGAGATCGTAGTTGGAGCCCCTACTTTGATAAATGCCCAAGGCAATCCCCCAAGTAAAATTAGAAGCCTTTTTCCATTTAACGATGTCCAATTCCGTTGCTTTTTAGCGAGCTTCCTCAAAATTCTTATCGTGAACAACATGAACAATGTACCGAAACAACCGACAACTATACACATTATCGAGACGATTTGATCTAACTTTTGGTAGCTATCCGTATGATTACTGGTTACGTTCTTCAGTTTGCCCTCAATATTTCAGAACATTGAATCCCCCATTTTCGAGTGTTTTTTTAATCATATTCCTTTAGTGTGATCCCCTTAGCGGCTTTGGCAATCATCTTTACAACCATTTTAAACATGACGGTCATCAAGAATGGCACCCGCAGCATCCAATTGCGCAGCAAGATTTTGAAATGTGAGTTTTCGACCATGCTTTCCGCTGCGAAGAGTCCTACTTTCTGGTTCTTCTCCGCAAAAGTTCTCATCTCTTGTTCGTAAACAACCGAAGCTTTGGCGTAATCGCCTTTTGCAGCTTTCAGCTCACCGGCCAGCACATAAGCTCCGACTAGCGCAAGGCTAGAACCTTGGCCGGAAAGTGGCGATGGGCAATATGCTGCATCACCTACAAGCGTAACACGACCTTTGGACCATGTCGGCATATGGATCTGGCAAATCTCGTCAAAATAAAAATCTCGCGCATCTTTCATTGCATGCAGCAGGCGTTGTGTTTCCCAGCCCGTTTGGCTGCCGAAGACGCCGGTAATAATTTTTTTTTGTTCTTCCGCATCATGTCTGTCGTACGTTAAGGTCCCCGATTTGAATATGAATAATCCTTTCGCTTCGGTATTGTCACGTGCGCTATATATGCCCACTGTTTTACCGGGAATCGTATAGAGCTGCTGATTGTGATCAAGATTGAGATAATTATCAGTGGTAAAGATCGCTATATAGCAGCCAAGCGTACGTTTAAACTGCTCTTCCTCGCCAAAAGTCAGTCTTCGAACGTTGGAATGAAGGCCGTCCGCGCCGATCACCAAGTCGAATATTTGCGGCTTGCTATGGGCAAATCGAACCTCTGCACCCGCTTCAGTTTCTTGAATGGCGGTAATTGAATCCCCCCAAATGTAGTTAGCCTTATCCTTAGTTAGATTGTACAAGATGTCACCCAGATCGTCGCGCATGATTTCGATGTCCATGCCCTGCTCGTTCCCCACACTCGCCTCACTCAATCGACCTTCAATCTTGCCGCTGCTGTTCACAAAATAAACGCCCGTCATGTGTGTGTCTGCCGCACGAACTTGTTCGAGAATGCCCATTTTCTCAAGCACTGAAATGGCTGCTCCACGGATATCTACCCCGTAACCGCCTTTTCGCAATGCGGGAGCACGTTCTACGATCGTCACTTCGAATCCGTAGCGGTGCAGCCAATAGGCAAGTGCTGGACCTGCAATGCTAGCCCCGGAAATTAGAATTCGTTTTGATTTTGTCATATTCGTCTCACTCCTATTATTTATTGAAAATAAGTTAAATAAAATTCGCCACTCAAAACTGTGTATTGTATAAACAGTATATATCGCATACAATTAAAATACAATAGGAATTTTGCAGAGGGAAAATGCCACCTAAGCAAGAATCTTGACTTTAATTTCTGAATTGATTAAGTTAGGTAAATTCGGATTTTATTTTGAACGTTGTACTGTCTATAACAGAAATAATGGAGGAGGGCGATTCTATGGATAACGAATTTGAAGGAGGTCTGCCGCGCGGTGTGGCTCTCAGTTGGGGGTTAGTCAAACCGCCCCAGAGAGGACCGAAACGGGAGATGAGTCTGAAGCAAATCGTTGATTCGGCCATTGCGATAGCTGATAAGGACGGGCTTTCCGCCGTTTCTATGAATCGTGTCGCTGCATCCTTGGGATTTACGACCATGTCTATTTACCGGTACGTTCCAAGCAAGGATGATCTTGTGCTTCTTATGCAGGACGCCGTGTGCGATATCTTCATCTCGGCAGAAAGCGAATCTGCACATTGGCGCGAAGATATGTTCAATTTTGTTCGGACCATTGTCCGCTGTTACCTTGACCATCCGTGGCTTTGCGATATCCCTGTCTCGGGTATACCGATGACGCCAAACAACTTGCGGATTGTTGACTGGGCATTGCAGATCATGAATGAACTTCCTTTAAATCATCAGGAAAAAATTTCAATTGTCGTCTTATTAACGAATCAAGCACGTGTTTACGGCTTATTTAAGCGGGATATAAATCGGGCCATCCAGACAGGCGTTAACACGGGATCGGTCCCTGGAGTCGACTATAGTGCAACACTCAAACAACTGGTTACCTCTGAACGCTTCCCTTATCTGCAACCAGTCGTTCAAGCGGGGGGATATTCCGCCGAAGAGGAGAGCGATAACGACAATGAGAACTTTTATGGGCATGAATTCGATTTCGGTCTCGAAAGGATTCTAGACGGAATTGAGCATTACATAATTTCGAAGACCTGATGGGGCCGGGTTTATCTGTTCAAGAGCATGTGACCTGCAGGAAATGATTATCAGTAGGCCAAGCAAAAAATTACCAGCTTACACTAGTCGATAGGGCAAATGGGCTGTAGTAGTTACCAATGTTGTATTCTCTACAACAATTCACACGCCAAACGGCTATTTCGCAACTTGAAGTTGCAGTTTGTACAACATTTCGAGCCCATTTCTTGTGAAATGGCCTACAGAGGACCAAATTGTTGTACATAATGCAACAACGAAGGGAGAGAGGCGAAAATTAGGCAGCAATTGTTGCACTTTTTACAACATCATTCAAACGTTGTGCAACTTCCTTCCTAATTCTCCATTTCTCACAAAAACCAGAAAACAAAACCCAGGCAAATATGATCAATCAACGAAAGATTAGACATGCATCCACAATCTCACTCAGCTCAGCAAAATCCATAGCACCCCAAAACAAATAAATGCTGATCTGTAAACAAAGGGCCCGTACAGAAGTTATCCACTTCCATACGGGCCCTTTTTAATAAAGAGGGTTCAATGCGATTGTCCGGTATCATCATCTTGCCGATACAACATCGCGATCACACACTTTTTAGATAGTTAGATTTAACCTTATCTTATTTTCACGTGGGATCTTGAACTGTCAAAACGGCTAAAGTACGGATTATGGCTTGTTAAACGCCTACAGAGACAAGCCACCATCCACCAGGATAATGGAGCCGGTCATATAGCTTGAAGCGTCAGAGGCGAGAAACGCCACAACCTCCGCAAGTTCTTCAGGCTCGGCAAACCGTCCCATCCGCATGTTCGGGAACTCCTCCGGCACATAACCACTCTCCTGAAGCTGCTGCGGCACACTTGCCGTAAGTCCGGTCGCCACGCCGCCCGGACAAATCGCGTTGACCCTAATACCCTTTTTCACATATTCGAGCGCTGCTCCCTTGGTCAGTCCAACTACGCCATGCTTGCTTGCGCTATACGCAGCAATACTGTGCTCCGCCCGTACGCCAGCCGTGGAGGCGGTATTAATGATATTGCCGTAACCTTGCTTCTCCATCACCTTCAAAGCGTACTTCATGCCGATAAAAACACCTTTGAGATTGACATTCATAATCCGGTCAAAATGCTCTTCGTCAATATCCTGCAGCAGTGAGAACTTCTGGATAATTCCCGCATTGTTGAACAGGCAATCGATTTTGCCATACGTCTCAAGCGTTTGGTTCATGTACCTCTGCACATCCTCGCTTTTAGATACATCCGCCTGCACGAAGATGCCTTCTCCGCCTTGTTCCTTGATCAAACGCAGCGTTTCCTGACCAGCTTCCTCATTAAAATCAACGATTGTAACCTTGGCTCCGCCAGCAGCCAGCTTAAGCGCGCTGGCTCTTCCAATTCCTCCGGCTGCTCCGGTCACGATGATAACCTTGCCTTGGTGCGATAATGAGCCTGCGGATTGTGCCTTTGGCGCGGCCGACACCGGCTTGGCGGGAGCCTGCACGATGTCCAACGAGGTCAAATCGGCTTTCAAAGCTCCCAGCCTATCCTCAGACAAGCTTACCTGGGGCATCGCCGCCAGTTGATCGAGTGTAAGCATCGACGCCATCTTGAAAGTCGGCTCGCTAACATATTCCGGCAGATGCTTGGCTAGAATTGCCGCCGCTTGTTCGTTGGCCAGAAGCTCGCCAATTGTCCATTTTTCATTGAAAGACATGTTAAATAACCTCCTTAAATGATTCCATAAATTAATTAATGATAGTTACACTATCACTATAATATACAATATATCACCCACTTGATTTCCACACAACTTCTAGTGATTGGCAGAGTAATTGACAGATGCTATCAAGTTTGTTAGCATGTCTACACAATCAATCAAGCAGGACGGAGAAGTGAAATATTGAACGCAAAGATCAGATATGAGCAGGAACGCCGCAGCATCAAATCGATGCGCGAGGAAAGCATTATGGCGGCAGCCAAAAAGCTGTTTGTCCGCAAAGGCTTTGATAAAACAACGATGCAGGAGATTGCGGATGAAGTGCCGCTCGGCATCGCCACCGTTTTCCGTTATTACTCTAAAAAAGAGAAGCTGATCGTGGCGATCGCGAGCGCCATCATCGCTTCCCAATGGGAAGCCTTCCGCTCCGTGAGCGAAATGAGCGGTTCCTGCATGGACAAGCTCGGCTATCTATTTGATCTGTTCATATCCTTCCATAAGGAAGAGCATCGCGAGAACATACAGCTTATTGAAGCTTTTGAAAGCTGGGCTTCCCTGGCTTATGAGCAGGAAGATTTACTGGAGGAATACTATGCGGTATTCGAGAGTAATAAACAACTGTTTAGAGCGATTATTGAACAGGGCCGCACCGACGGCTCCATCCGCAACGATATTTCCGTCGACGATACCTTGATGACCCTGATCAACGTTTTCGGAAGCTTCGCCAAAAAAGTATCCACGTCCTACAATCTAGTTGTTTTCAAAGAAAATACTGGAACGACTGTCCAACTGCAAGTGTTGAAGAATGTTTTTTTGGACTATTTACAGCCACCGAGCAACGCTTGATATAATAAGAAGTGGCGATAACCTTCTGGTCATCGCCACTTCTTATTAACGCACTTTTGAATAGTACATCTTGCAGATGTTTTTGCTTGGCTACGGTGTGAAAATTTGCTTCTCACCGCTTTCCAACCAGTGAATCCATACACTTTGTGTTGGAATGGTCGCATTATTGTAAGCAAATGGCTGAGATGAATAATTCGCCACGATTTCCAGTTTATTCCCAAATACAGTTTTTTGCACGAGACGATCTGGAGAAAGCCAATCAAATTGCGTCATTTCTAATAGAGCAGCTTGCTTATGCAGCGGCGAAAAGAAATTGTAATAGTTCTCGATGGTTTCTTTTTGCTGATCCCATGCTTTCAGATTCAAATGATACAAAGGCGGTACCGTATACAGCAACTCGGTTAGCGAACGTGATTTGATCTTGTCACTAATTTTCAAACTCCCCATCCCCCAATGATGTGTTGTGATCACAGAATCGTGATAGACAAGCTCATACAATGGGAATTGGAACTGAGGATCGATATAAATTTTATCAAAAATCGGCTTCAATGGTACTGGTTTGATAAAGACATCCGGGCCCTCAGGTGGCCAGTAAGAACCGAGATAATACTTGGATGATTTATCCCCCAGGTCTTTATCCATCCAGGCGCCGAGCGCCGAAGTTGTCATTCCATGAGCAAATGCCACTGATGAAGCCGTATACCATTCGCCCTTTTCCGTGCCAACTACCATCTGCTGATTAGCAAACCAATTTAATCGTTTGATTTTGGCATTCATATCGTCTTGCTCAGTTGCAGGATGATCGGATGAATAATCCTCGTGCAATTGGCCGTCGCCATCCGCGTCAACGAACCATGAGTTCAATTTCGTATTATTCATAATGGTCGAATACCGTTTTTCTATATAAGGCATCGTGACAAGCGGACTTGCCGTATAGCCTTTCTTCTGGAAGCCGGGGACTTTCTTCCCATTGGCACTGACGATAGCCCCATGATCATACAACCACTGATCAAAAATGGCTGTTGTAAAAGAGGGATCTGCTGGGTTCACTGGATCCAGAACCGTGTTGTAGGAATCATAGGTGCCTGCTAAATATCCCATCGATTCCGCTTGTTTCACAAACTCAGGGTGTTTGTAGGCCATTTGCCAATCGGATACGCCTAACCATAGGCGGTCCAAACCAGCCGTTTGAAACTGTTTTAGTATTTTTGTGGAAATCCCATCCCCCCAAGAATCCACTGGCGTAAATAGTCCTGGAAACGCATCGAAAAGCAACAAGTTATTTCGCTGGTAGAGCTCTGTCTCCGTTAAAGTGGCAACAGATTTGCTCAACAAAGTCTGCAAGTTCGGATCCAAATGGATGTCCTTCCATGCTTCCTCCTGATAGAACTCACTCTTGCTCAGTACATCATCCAAACTTCGTATGACGGACATTTTTTGAAATTGATCGGCATAATTTTGCGAAGCGATGGCTGAGAGCGCATCCTGTCCATCTTTATCAAGCAGCTGCCAAACTCGTTTTCCAGGAGAAAGGCTGCTCGATTTGGCTTGGTCGGTCATTAATTTGGCAAGTTTACCCCAATCCGTAATGTCCTCGGGAGATAAATTCCCGCTCCCCCACACGTACACATGAGCAGCTCCAAGCAGCTTCTGGACAGTAGGATTTTGCTTGATTTTATCCTGAAGTGTAACGAATTGTTTCCGGTCCATGAGGGTTTGACGAAAGATTTTGGCAGGTTCGCTCAAATTCTCCATTCCCAAGTAAATGGCGACTCCATATGGCTGCTGAACGGACTTAGCAGTGAAATCATGCTTTACACCTAGACCTAATTGATCATGATCGTTGGTAAAATAAACAGAGTCATTGAACGGGTTATCAACTCGATAAGTCAGCGTATAGTCATCACCTTGCACTCCCCAAAAAGGCATGGAAAACGCTTCGTTTAGTGAAGATTCACCGCTATCCGTTAGGAATTGAATCCATTCCTTGTCCTTCGTTGGCACGTAACGACCTTCTGCGAGCGGAAGCAGCATGGCTTTGCTGTTCAACTCTTTTCCGAGAACTGGCCACGTGATGGAGGTTTCTCTGTTGGACTCCACCTTTACTTTTACCGATTGATTAACAACTTGGATAAGTACCTTTAAACCATACGAAGGAACTTCCCAACTGGCACTTCGACTGCCCAGCTTCAAGTTTTGAATCTTGATTGCTTGTTGAGCTTGAGAAATCGTTATCAAAGACTTACCAGGCTTTCCTACCTTGAACTCCCAGGTACTTGGGACAATTCGAACCGTCATGTCATTCGTTTGTAAATCGACTTGCGATCCGGTGTTCGGCTGTTCGTCCGGTAAAGGTTCTATTTGTGATGCATCGGCGGTATCCAAACCCCCAATTTTAGTAGTATCCATCATCTTTTGGGCTAATTGTGGTGAAGAAGAGGGCTGAACGGATACCGGATCCAGTTTTTTTCGATCTGCGGTGGTGTACACATAGAAACCTACAGCCACAGTAATAACAACGATTAAACTTAAAATACGATACTTATTTCGCATAACTATATTCATCTCCTGACTATTCCAATGATTGTCCCTTTAACGTCATTACTGTGAATTCTGGCCGGCAATTAAAACGTAAAGGAATTCGAGTCATTCCAATACCACGTGTTGTATAAACCTGTAGCCGACTGTTGGGGATTTGATACAAACCGTTTGTATATTTGCTCCCATGAGGAGGCGTGTATAACGCCCCAATCAAAGGAATACAGATTTGTCCTCCATGACTGTGTCCTGACAATTGAAGATCTACTGGAAATCGGCCATATTGATCGGCAAAATCAGGTTCATGTGCGAGGAGAATGGTGCAAGAGTTCTCAGGTATTTGAAGTAACGCTGCATCGATATCTGGTGTTCCAACCCAAGGATCATCTACGCCGGCTACATAAAGTTTATCCTTACCCTTTCTAACTACAGCGTGCTTGTTATGCAGTACATGGAATCCTGCTTGCGATAACCCACGAGTAACAGCTCGCCGATTTCCAAAAGCATCATGATTGCCCAAAACGGCATATTGCCCAAAGGGGGCTTGCAACTGGGATAGCGCAGCTACAGCTTCTGAAATGACCGATACGGAACGATCCACAAGATCTCCAGTAAAGCAAATCAGATCTGGCTTTATTTGACGAACACGCCCCACCAATTCCGATAAATGTTCTGGTTTCGAGTTGAAACCTAGGTGTAAGTCACTAAAATGAACAATTCGAAATTGGTGAAAGGCAGAAGGGAGGTTCGCAAGCGTAACATCTACCTGTTTGATTTCAATCCAATAGGGTTCGATCCAATGTGAATAAATGCCTGATAAACCAGCAGCTCCAAACAGCCCCAAAGCCCCCTGAACACTCTTCTTCAGAAAATCTCGTCGACTAATAGGCATTGAAGTTAATCGCATACTACCTCCGATCTGTGATCTGTCCAAACCACAAGAGCAATCATAGTACTCGTATGTTACATCAATATGACAAAACAAAAAAAAGACATCGCAACAGGCTTTCGCTGGCGCGCGCGTCGCCAGAGCGCCAAAAAAGACCTCTCAGCTGCCGACTACGGCGTGTGAGGTCTGATGTCGCAATGCCTTATTGTCCCTTTAGACATACTGGTAATGAGAAATAAAACTCAATTTCTCCATTCTGCACATGGAGTCCAAACCGTGAATTATGTTTTTGCAAAATGGTTCTTGCAATCGACAAGCCTAAACCCGTTCCGCTAAGCAGCTTATTGCGGGAGCTCTCCATTACGTAAAATGGTTCCCAAACATTATCCCAATGAGATGGCTCCCCATTTGCAAATCCATTCGCAATCGTGAAAAGCAGATCACTCTCCCTATTTCCGATAGTAATCTGGATCTGTCTATTCGATGTATATTTCACCGCATTGGAAATAAAATTGTTAAGCACCATCTCTATCTTCTGCTCATCAGCCAATACCCATGAATCTTGAAGCAAGCTGTCATCCACAGAAATTTCAACATGCTGCTGCTGAATAGAAATACGATGCTTTTGCAATGTTTTGTGAAACAAAGGCCTGAAATCAAAGGGTGTTATCTGATATTGTTCCGTTTGCAGCTTGGAAAGCTCGAGTAATTTGCTAATCAAACCTGAAATATCATCAGTTTGCTGCCCGATGACATCCAAATAAGTGCCATCGTCCATGCCATCTTTGATTCCCAATGTGTAGGCTTTAATTATAGAGAGCGGAGTTTTCAACTCATGTGAGATATTGGCAATAAAGTCGCGTAAATTTTGGTTTTTCTCTTCCATGGCTTGATGTGCTTGCTTTAATTTATCACTCATCTGATTCATACTCATCGCTAAAGACTCAATTTCATCACCGGTTTGAATATCAACTTTTGTGAACGATAACTTTGAAATCCCCTCTGCAGCTTCTTGTATTTGGGTCAGTGGTCGAACAATTTGTTTCGTAAATAACCCTGACAATAGAATCAGCAGCAGCAGCTCTCCGATATAGACATATACGTTAAACTGATTAACGATGGCTAGTGTATCAGTTGAATGCGATATCGATTCACCTACAACGAAAATATAATTATCCTTTTTCAAAAAAGTAACGAGGAAGCTCGATTTCAATTTTTCTTGATTATATATTTTTCTAACCATTGAATTCTCATTAAGTTTTGCAATACTTTCTTCCGTTATCCAGAATTTACTCAGCGTAATTCCTTTTTTGTTCAATTTATCACTAATGATCGTATTTAAGTTCTCATTTTTTTCAAATATCGATGTATATACAACGGTTACACCATGCTTATTTTCAATGACTTCGACATCGCGCAGTAACTGACTTGTATCCATGATTTCAAGTTGTTCGGTTAGTAAAGCTAGCGCATGCTTTTTTTGGTATAAGAGATATTTGGATAAGAAGAACGTATTCATTCCAAAAGAAAACATAGAGACAATAATAAACACCAGTGAAATTCGCAAAATTAACTTTTTATTTAACTTATTCATTCGTTTCTTCCAAACTATACCCCATACCCCGATGGGTCTTGATCCGATGATCGCCGATTTTCTCCCTTAATCTCCGGATATGCGTATCCACCGTTCTTTCTTCCCCCATATAATCGAAACCCCAAACACCGTCTAATAAAGCTTTTCTAGTGATGATAATCCCTCTGTTTTCAATCAAATATTTCATGATATGAAACTCTTTATTGGTAGCTTGCAAGTCCTTGTCATTTCTGAAAATCTTTTGTCCTTCCATATCTATTTTTAAATCGCCAATGAAAATTTGCGTATCCATATGCATTAGTTTTTTGGCTCTCACAATCAATACCCGCGGGTCAAATGGCTTACTCACATACTCATCAGCGCCCGATTGCAAGGCAATCAGTTCATCCTCAGCCTCGTCTTTTGCTGTTAACAACAGTACTTTCGTTTTACTTTGTTTTTTAATTTCCTTGCAAACCTGCATCCCGTTCACCTTAGGCATCATCCAATCGAGAATTGCTAAATCAATTTTATTCGTATAGAAAATCTCTAATGCCTCTTCACCGTCCTGTGCTAGAAAGGTATTAAAGGATTCTTTTTCAAAATAAGCCTTTAAAATCTTGATCATGAAGGGTTCGTCATCGGCGATTAATATATTCATAAAAGACTCCTTATTAAAACCTATTTTATCGACAATCGGTGAGGAAGTATCCGTTTAGCACAACAGGCCACCGAACGAATCACCGGTAGCCTGCTTGATCTTAGTCCCTATTTTTATATTTCTCTATTAAATCTTTAATCAAAATCCCATCAATTCTTAACCCGTCAATATTACAATTCTTGAGTTCCACGTTTGTAAGATTGCATGAGTCAAATATGGCGGTACTCAAATCACTGTTTTTAAACATTACGGGCTCGACATTTACCCAATTTCCCGTACCAGGCTCTCCAAGCAAATGACTTTTTTCCGCTTTAGGACGAACAATATTCTCAAATATAGTTCCTCCCATCTGAATCATATTAATAGTTACACCCGAGAAATAAATATGTTCCCATTTAGAATTCACAAAATTCGTATGCGCAAATGAAGTATCTCTCATATCAATATCATGAAAAGATGACTCTTTGAAACAGACCCTATTTATCTCTTCGTTTCTTAAATCCTGCAGTTCCAATCCATTATTTGAATCCAATACTTTCTTTTCTGTAAGTGGCATTGCAAACGTCCTTTCATAATGGATTATTTAAAAGAGTTTGATTATACTAAGATATACTTTTCGTTAAACACTTCAAATTCCCTTTTTATGTAAAAATGTTTTCTCCATTTTAATTATACTTCCGTCTTTATAATACAAAAATGACACTCTACTTGTAGAGTGTCATTTTTGATGCAATTCATATTATTGAGCTTTTACGATCTCTCTACCCTTATATGAACCGCAGTTTTTGCAAACATGATGTGCCATTTTTAATTCTGCACATTGTTCACACTTCACCATTCCTGGCACAGCCAGTTTAAAGTGAGTACGGCGCTTATCGCGACGTGTTTTGGACGTTCTTCTTTGAGGAACAGCCATAGTCAAAACACCTCCTGTTATTTCATAAATCAACAAGAGATATCATAGCGTTCTCCATATACTTTGTCAATGTTATAGATTCTACTACGGATCGTAGGTCCCTAAAAAACAATTCCGGGTCTCGATATTTCTACCTTTACGTTGGGTTGAATTGTAATTAGCGGATAGGTGTTGTTCCAATCCACAGTCTTCCAATAATTAGGATGGAAGGCCATGATCCTTCTGCCTACTCCAAAGACATCGCAATTGGCTTTCTGGAGCTTCTGAACGACCTTCTGAGCTTCCTGTGTCAGCTGTTTTGAGAAAATCTCGTTCATTTTGGAAACCTGTCCGGCTTCATCTAAATGATCTGGAGAGAATTCCTCGGCTTCTGCCTTCAGCAGCAAATCGATGGTGACGACGACCTTGCCATTATTTACATCAACATCTAGTTTCCGTTTTGTTTGAAATACACTGAATGTCATTTTGCTGCCTATTTTCTTCGATTTATTAGGAATTGGTAATGTCAGGCTTGCCTTTTTACCCATTCGATCAGCCAGCAATAAACAGAGTTTTGACTCTTTAGTGTCTAAAGATCCTGTTAAGGATTTACTGTTAAACAAGGCTACTCCCTTAATATGTGGGGCTCCTTCCCCAACCGCCAGATACGGCAAAATCACATCTTGACCAGGATCAAATAAAACTGTACAAATCGATTGTATATTTTCTTCTGGAACAATCGTGAATGATTCTGCACTGAGAATTTGCTTATCCAGGTTCAAGATGAAATTTGGCTTTCTCATATATCCTGTTTGCAAAAGTGATTCGGCGCGACCTTCGACAACCCCTATCTTGGCGTTTAAAGCACTTTTCGGATCGCGGTAAAAAACATCCAGAACCGCATAGATATCAGACTTCGCCAGTTGTTCTCCAATCATAAGAAACCGGTTCTTGGCTCCGTCCGGAACCAAGGTTAGTTTTTTTCCCAAGTTACCTCTTGCTTCTCGAGCTGTTTCACCAGTAACCGATATGATTTCGGGTGCATTCCTCTTCTTATCTGATACATCCGGTAAGACGAAGGTGACTAAGACATTTTCACCTTGATCTTTGTCAATGCCTATCCCTAGAATTAAACGAACGTTTTTTAATAACATTTGATCCCAGCAACCAGTTAAGAGACCTATGGAAAGTATGCCTAGCAATACAGGCCGGATTTTTTTCATTCCGCTGCTTTCCTCCTTCCTCTTAGGATGGTTAATAGTAATAACGGTATCGGTAACAAATAGATCATGACCAAAGCGAAATAAGAAAACCATTTATTAAGCTTGCTGATAAACAAAAAATTATGCGGTAACAGTGCAATCAGTAAGCAAGCGGCAATGACCAGCAAAGTCACCTTTGAACTGTTACCCGTTTTCAATATTTGGGTAATCCCCGTTGAAGCAAGAAAAACATAATTAGCAATAGACGTCATTACGATCACAACCCAAAGTGATAAAAACAGTAAATCCGATCTTTCTACAATCCTAAAAGAAAACGCCTTTAGCATATATAAAACAGGCTCTGGTATGATACTAAGTTCCTCAGGACTGAAAAACATAAAGCATGACAGGATAATTAATATATAAAATAGGGTGACAAACGTGTATGATATCAACATCGTTTTTAATATGTCTCCGTCTTTCCCCTTGACTTGAGGGTAAACCATGAGCAGCAGTTCGAAGCCAGCAAGCGTAATGACAGCCTCTCTCATACCTCTTATCATAGGACCAATCCCAGATTGACCGATGGGGAAAATATACAAAGGATTTCCTTTGCTCAAAGGGAAAATGATCAAAATGATAATAATGATTAGAAGAATAGAAACCAGTGTTTCAAATCGGACAATTATTTTCAATCTTTCTTTTGCTAGATAATAACTGGTAGCCATCATCAATGACATAATGACCCATTTTGGTGTCGTAGGGAAAATCCAGGCATTAATGATTCGACAATAATTCATGAGGATCAAGCTTGCTATTCCAATAAAATAAATAATATAAAGAACACTAATAAGATGACCTGCAAATTTCCCTGCCATCTGAGGGAGAAATTCGATCATCGTCATCTTAGGATATTTCCTGCAGATCATCCATATCAAGATAATAACCAGGTGGGTCGCAAATCCCGCCAGCAGCATGGATATCCATCCATCCATAGATGCTTGAGAGTGAACACTGTAAGGAACAGTCAGTGCTCCCTCACCTATCGCTGTTTGTATTGTGAAAAAAGCCAACTGCTTTTTGGAGATACTATCTTTTTCTGCGCTCATGCTTCACCCATCCCCTAGAAAATAATTCCCGCAGCTTTTTTTGGGGAAGACTGTCCGCAGGACGCCGGTTCATTTTCCAAATTGGCAATCGAAACAGAGAGTCTTTCAAATCCCTCCATTTGAATGGAGAAAAGGGGTAAAAATAAGGCGTTCCAAACCCCTCTAATTTACTCAAGTGAATCACAATACATGTAAACCCGAACGTAATTCCCAAAAAGCCGAAAGTAGCAGCCAAAATCATCATTGGAAAACGCAGAAAACGCACCGTCTCTCTGAACTCATGGGATGGTACAACAAATGAAGCTAGGGCCGTTGATGCTACCACAATAATCATAATGTTGGACACCAACCCCGCTTTCACGATGGCATCTCCAATAACAAGTCCTCCAACAATACCGATTGTCTGTCCTACGGCAGTATGTAATCGCAATCCTGCTTCTCTTAACATTTCAATGGTTATTTCCATCAGCAGAGCTTCAATAATCGGAGGAAACGGAATTTCCAGTACGGCACTTTGCATGAGAAGCACCAATTCATTCGGGATGGTTTCAAAATGGAAAGTGACAACTGAAATGTATCCAGCTGGTAGTGTTATGGCAATAAAGAAACTCGAAATTCTTAACAAACGGAAGAAGCTTCCGTTAATCCAACGGGCATTGTAATCGTCTGGTGACTGATAAAAAGCAAAGAAATTGATTGGTAAAATGATCGCTTTCGCTGAACCTTCCAATAATACGGCTATTCTTCCCTCCATCAAATTGGCTGCTACTCTGTCCACTCTTTCGGTACTCAATATTTGAGGGAATGGGGAAAAGGGGGCATCTTCAATGAGCTGCTCCACAAAACCCATTGAAGCAATATAATCGATACGGATCGATGTTATTCTCTTTTCTAACTCGGCCACAATTTCTGGATTCGCCAATGACTCGATGTAAACCATCGCCAGACGCGTATTCGTCTCCATGCCTACCATCAAATAACGAATCATTAGATCCTTGTTAACCACTTTTCTTCGGATCAGATGAAGGTTCGTATTTAAGCTTTCAATAAACCCTTCATGCGAATCTCCGAACACCTTCTCATTGATTGGCTCTGTGATGCTTCGTCCAATCGAAGAGGATGTATGAAAGATGTAAAAATCAGTCTCACTTTCACAATCGACAACACAGCCGCCATTCAAAATGGCTTCAACCGCTTGTTCGATCAAGCAAGTAATTTGTAGCTGATCCAGAGGGATGACGTCTAGAAACTCGCCTTCTTTGGTTCGTTTCAGTGGAAAGATGATCCTGTCCAGGATCGCATTTTGATCGGTTAAGGTTGCCAAATAAATCAAATTGACTTGTCGCTGATTCCAATTTAGTGATTGTATGATCAGATCTTCCGTATCGTTTAACAGTGTTTTAAAATAACTTTTTCTTTCTTGTAGCGTCGAAAGCCCCATATCCTTAATTTCTGGATTTTTACCCAACTTTTCATCACGCTGCCCCTCATTTCAAAGGTTATTTTCTCCAGTTGGATTAAGGAGTATTCATAGGGTCATGATAATGAAAACCATACTTGGTTGCTTTCGTGGAACAACAAGACAAAACGACCCGTGTTCGTTCATAATCCTAGATTCCCTCTACGATCCGTTTCGCACGAAACGTTACTTGTTTTAAAAGCTCATCTTCATCAATCGTTATTAATTTACGGTTTTTCATGAGCACTTTACCATTAACTATCGTTGTATCAACGTCGGCTCCATTAACGCTATAGGCAAGCAGCGACTCAACATTATGGATAGGCTGTAAATGCGGTTTGTTCATATCTATGAGAATTATATCCGCTCTTTTCCCAACTTCTAATGTTCCTACTTCATGATCTATGTTCAACAACTTAGCACTTCCTTTGGTCGCCATACGCAAAACCTGCCCGGCGGGAAGCACTGTCGGGTTGCCATAATCTAATTTCTGCAACCAAGTAGCCGCCTTTATCTCCTCAAACATATCAATAGTTGTGGCACTTCCTGCTCCGTCCGTCCCCAGACCGACAGTGATGCCCTGATTAATCAATTCAAAAACAGGTGTAATCCCACACCCTAGCTTTAAGTTACTTACTGGGTTATGCGCTACTCCTCCACGCATCCCTTTCAAGAATCTAATATCCCGTCGGTTCAGATGCACACTATGGGCTAAGAGAACATGTAATCTTTCAAAAAGACCTTCATTATACAAATACTCAGTGGGCGTCTGGTTGTATTTTTCTTGAATTTTAATTACTTCTTCCTTTGTTTCGGCTAAATGAGTATGTATTGGAAGGTTCAACTCTTCTGCAATACTTACGATCTCCCTTAATGCTTCTGGAGGGCACGTATACGGTGCGTGGGGGCCTAACATAGTTGAAATCCTACCTTCAGCTTTTCCATTCCAACGTTCAACCAGTTCCAATGCTTCTGTTAACCTTTTACCTCCATCGTCCTGAAGAAAAACCAACCCTCTCGTTAATGAAGCACGCATGCCAACTTCTTGTACCGCTGAAGCAATTTCATTCATATGGATGTACATGTCAGCAAAAGCTGTTGTTCCTGATTTGATCATTTCTGCCATCGACAGCTTGGCACCCCAATATATATCTTCAGGGGTCATTCTGGCCTCAGCCGGCAGCATTTTTTTCTCTAGCCAATCCATTAATTTTAGATCGTCCGAAAAACCTTTTAACAAGCTCATCGGGGTATGTTGATGGGCATTAATCAAGCCAGGCATCGCAATCATTCCTTGGCCTTGAATAACTTCGTCTGCCTCATCTGTCAGTTGGGTCCCCAACTTTTTGATCTTGTCTCCTTCAATGAGTATATCGCCAGTAAAGGGTTGATCATCATCGATCATCGTAAGTATGGTTACATTCTTAATTAATGTTTTCAAAAGAAAACCTCCTAATATCTATTGATAATTAGGAGGTTAAACTATGACGTTAGGTTAATGTCAACGACTTTAAAATACGTATAACAGAACACACCGGCGAGGGGGATAGATAACAATAATTGCAGAGAAGTTATTCATTTATCCTGACAGTCATTTACTATATAATTTGGGCAATGAGCTTTGTCAGATTGGTATAGCTGGTCGACACGCATCCCATCGGATCCGTCCGGCACATGTCCTGCTCCACCACATACCACTCCACGCCGTAAGCTTCTCCCCATATCAAAATCGGGGCAAAATCAATTACTCCCGTGCCGACTTCCGCAAAGGTCATCTCTTCGTCGTCTGTCACATCCTTCAGATGGACTATCGGCATCCGACCTGCATATGGTCGAATGAATTCAAACGGATCAAGCCCCGCCTTCTGGATCCAATACACGTCGATTTCCGCAAGGATGCGATTATCGAAAGCAGGGTTCAACATGTAGGCCAGTGCAGATTGGCCATTAATCATCGTTTCGAGTTCGAAGGCATGATTATGGTAGCAGATGCGAAATCCTTCGTCCTCCCACTGGCAGGCAACTTGATTCAGCTGTTGTTTGATCTCCGCATACCCTTCTTCATGTCGCAGAGACGGCTTAATAAAAGGACAAACGATATCTGACGTACCGAACAAACGAGCATCCGACACCACCTGGTCCGTGCGATGCACGATATCGTCCAGACTGACGTGAAGCCCGGCAGCCTTCAATCCCGTTTCTTGCAGAACAGCCTTCAGCTCCATCGGATCGTAATCGTGAAATCCGGCGAACTGGACACCTGCCCATCCCTGCCTCTTTAATTCTCTTAGAACACCCGGGAAATCCGCTTGGCAAGCCTCTCTCAGCGTGTATAATTGTACGGCAAGCTTATGATACACACCACATGTCTCCTTTTTTACAATCTAACTTCCGCACCCAATTCGGCGGACTGGTATAACGCAGTTAATATTTTTATCATATCGACGCCGTGCTGAGGAATCAAAATCGGATCTTCCCGACCCTGCACGACTTGGACAAAATGCTTGATATGTTCGCCGTGCGCATCCACCGTGCGGTTTCCCATTATCGGCTGGATATTGACGAGCTGGCCAGCCGTTTCCCCAAACAGCTTGAGCTCCCCCTTCACTAGGCTCGCTCCGGCCTTCGTACCACGAAGCTCGAGGAATGTCCCTTCTTCCTGCACGTTCGACGCCCAACTGAATTCAATCTGCAAGGTCGCGTTGTTGTCGAAGCGGATGAAACCGGTCGCCAAGTCTTCGACATTGAACGTGCCCTCCTCCTTCTTCTCCCCAAACTGACTATGCTCGGAATCGGACAGGTCTGTTCCCGCAAACTTACAGTAAGTGGCTCCGGAGACTGCGACCGGCTTCGGGTTCCCCATCATCCACAGAGCAAGGTCGATATAATGAACGCCGAGGTCAATCAGCGGACCGCCGCCGGACAGCTCCTTGGTCGTGAACCAGCCGCCCTTGCCGGGAATGCCTCGGCGGCGAAGCCACCCGCAACGGCCCGTATAAATTTCACCCATATGGCCTTCGTTGATGTATTGTTTCAAATACTGTGAAGCTGGCGTGAATCGATTATTCCGCATCGTCATTAGTACTTTGCCGTTAGCTGCAGCTGCCTCAGCCATTTCTTGCGCTTTCTCTGGAGTGACGGCATCCGGCTTTTCGCAGAACACGTGTATGCCCGCCTTCAGCGCTGCCACCGCAACCTCCGAATGGTAAAGATTCGGCGTACAAATATCGACAGCATCAATGTCCCCATGACGCAGTAGCTCCCGATAATCCGTATACACGAGTGCAATGCCGTGCTCGTCAGCAAGCTTTTGCGCCCGCTCCTGTACAACATCGCACAAGGCGACGACCTCAATTTCTGGATGCTCCAACCAGGCAGGCAAGTGCGCTGACCTGAAAATGTTACCTGTTCCAACAACACCAAGCTTTAATTTACGCGACATTCCGAGTGCTCTCCTTTATTTTTCATGGTCTCGTTCCGATAATGTCCTAATCCAACTTGGTTAGCTTGACATAGTCCAACAGTAACGTGTACCCCGAGCTGCTAGCATTCTTACCGAAAACCTGAAATTTAAATTGTTTATTGCCCGCCGTACTGAAATAATAGTTGCCTAGATCCTTCTCCACATAAACGGTGGAAGCCTGATACTCATCCTGCTGACTGCCGAAATTCACTGCGTCGATGCTGAGCTGATAGATACCTCGATCACTGAAAGGTTTCGATCTTACTTTGATATCGTAAGTGCCTGGCAGCGGGATATTGACCGTATAGGTAACGTAATCGCCCGCTCCATTCGCATTAAGTTTATCTCCTGCGCTACCGCTCAGATTAGCGTCGTTCACAATTGGCGTATGCGTGTCCCCAGTGGAAACGGTTGTTGCTAAATCTTCAACTTCAGCTTTTGTTACCGTAGGGATAATTTGCGTTACATTTCCTTTCACATATTGGATCTCTTTGGTGAGCGTTATTTTGACAACACCGTCAATCGGGGCAACTGTTTTCGTATTGCCCATCATATCCGTTACCGCCAAAGAGCTGTTCGACTTCAGATAAGCATTTTGCGTAGAACTGTCCGTCGTCCACATTGTTCGGATTACATCTGCGCCCTTCGAAAATGTATAGCTCGCAATAGATGAACTGATATTATCTACATTGCCGAAGGTCGTGTCTGACAACTGTCTCGTTACTGCGGCGTATGCAGAGAAAGCCTTTTTCGGCACGTACGCACCTTTCGGATCATTTGGATTTCTCACGAGACCGCGACTGTTATCCACGTTAGTCGGATCATATATTTTGTCTTGCAGATTGTAGAAACTCATCAAGTTCAGACCATTCGCGTAGCCGAGAATCGTTTTCTGAGCGTGGCGATATGCTTGGAATTCTTCCGTGAAATTTGCCGTAGAAATGCCATTCTCCGTCATATCCATGGGGATGGTCACATTGTTGTTATAGAACTTAATACGATTATTGAAATCTGTTATATCACCAGCCAGAATATTGGGATCTGTATTATAGTTGTGAAATGAGAAATGATCCATGTAGCTCAGCCCACCTAAGCTGAAAAGCGTATTAGGGAATGATGCATTAGCCTTATATGTATTGGCAACTACACCGCCCATTATTGGTAAATTCGGAGCCGCATTCTTGACGACAGGATAGGTAGCTTTCAACAGCTCGAAGTACGCTCCCGGCCGCTGCTCCGGCGTAAGCCCCGTTGTGTAAGTTGCTATGTCCGGCTCGTTCCATACTTCCACCCATTTGATTTGACTCGGATAACCTTGAACAACAGCTTTCGCGTAATTGGCATAAGCCGTAAGTGCTTCCGTACTTGTTGGGTAATTGCCATTATCGTACAAGGGATTATTCAATGCAGCCGTAAAGATCATAGACAGATTATTTGCAGTAAGCGTACTCATAAAATTGTTGTGATACGATTTGAAGTTATAAGTTCCTTTGGTCGTATCTTCAATATCGGACCATCGGAACGAGTCTCTGATATATTTAACGCCTAGTTTCTTCGCGATGGGCAGCAAAACAGACGCATCTTGAGCTATTCCATCGGTCCGG
The DNA here is from genome assembly GCF_013141785.1 of Paenibacillus germinis. Lineage (NCBI taxonomy): Bacteria > Bacillati > Bacillota > Bacilli > Caryophanales > Paenibacillaceae > Paenibacillus > Paenibacillus germinis. Next base: position 72,797 of record NZ_WHOC01000121.1, on the reverse strand, counting down.
GCCGCATGCGTCTGCACGGAGAAGTGGGAGCTCGTCACTTGGCTAAGATCGAAGTTCGATACGACGGCAAAAGAGGTTACCTTCTGAAGGGTTACGGCGCCGCTGCTGTCTTTCGCTTTGACGAGCAGCTCAAACCAGCCGTACTTGTTCGGACTTACTGTAATGACAGCCGATCCAGAGCTGACGGGCATGGTTCCACTTTCCACTGTGTTACCCCAGTAATCCGTGTACGACCAATCGACTGAGGCTCCGTCTGTTTGCACAATAAATGTCTTCGCATCGTTTTCATAGAAAATATTTCCCGTCACGCTCTGCACGATCGTCAACGACGCCGCTAAAGCCGGACTGCTCCCCAACAAGCCTGATAAAATAATTGTTAAGCATAGGATAACGCTGCATAAAGATTTACTTCTTGTTAACATTAGAAACACCCCTTCTCAACGGTTAATGAACCCATTCGAACTTGACGGCGTCGGCGATGGTGAAGCCATGGGCGGCTCCAGTGATTTTCACAAAGTTTCCTGTCCCTGGCGTTAGATGATAAGTTCCGATTAAATTCCACATCCCGCCATCCACCTTCTGATTCACGGTCTGACCGGTGTCCGTGCTGGCTCCGTATTGAATAATCAATGGAGCGGCATCCGCCCTGTTCGGTCCGGAGGGCCACCACATATAAAGCTTGTAATCCCCTTCAAGCGGAATGTCGGGCGTCCACATGGCCCAGCTCGTCTGGCCTGCCGCAGTAGATTTGTAATGAGCATAGTTCGTTCCATAATATCCCTTCGGCTTGTCGCTCGTTGACCATTTTGAATGGAAGGTAGCATTGAAGGTAGCTCCGCTGTCCGTATTGTCCACGATAATATCTTGATCGACGCTCAACTTGGTTAGCTTGACATAGTCCAACAATAGCGTGTATCCCGAGCTGCTGGCGTTCTTGCCGACAACCTGAAATTTAAATTCCTTATTGCCCGCCGTACCGAAATAGTAGTTGCCGAGGTCAGTCTCTACAGAAAGAGAGGAAGACCGGTATTCATCCTGCCTACTCCCGACATTCGTCCCATCGATGACGAGCTGGTACGTACCTCGATCGCTATTAAGTATGGATTTTACTTTGATGTCGTAAGCGCCCGGCTGCGGGATATATACCGCATAAGTAACGTAGTCGTCCACTGCATTCGCACTCAGCTTATCCGCGCCGGTTCCGCTGTAGGTGCCCGTCGTTCCTGTAATCAGAGTATGGCTGTCTCCGGAGGAAACGGTCGTCGGCAAGCTTTCTACTTCAGCTGTGATCACCGTCCCTGTTGATACATTTGGAGGGATTCGTGTGATATTCCCTTTGATATATTGAATATTTTGGTTTAGTGTCAATTGGACAACGCCGTTAATAGGCGTATGCATGCGCGAATTCCCCATGATATCGCTAACCATAAGCGGACTGTTGGTATGAAGAGATACACCTTGCGTCGAACCGTCAGTCGTCCACATCGTCCTGATTGTATCGGTGCCCTTCGTAAAGGTGTAACTGGCGATCGAGGAGTTGCTGATAGTGTCTGCACTGCCGAAAGTCGTATTCGACAACTGTCGCGTTAATGCGGCATACGTGGAGAAAGCCTTCTTCGGCACATACGCGCCTTTTGGATCTTTCGGATTTCTCACGAGGCCGCGACTGTTATCAACGTTAGTTGGATCATATAATTTGTCTTGCAGATTATAGGAACTCATCAGGTTCAGACCGTTCGCGTAGCCGAGAATCGTTTTCTGAGCTTGCCGGTATGCTTGGAATTCTTCAGAGAAATTTGCGGTAGATATGCCATTCTCCGTCATATCCATGGGAATGGTCACGTTGTTATTGTAAAACCTGATACGATTATTGAAATCTGTTATGTCGATCGCTAGAATATTGGGGTCCGTATTATAGTTGTGAAATGAGAACTGATCCATGTAACTCAGCCCGCCTAAGCTGAATAACGTATTCGGAAATGTTGCATTAGCCTGGTATGTACTTGCAACTACGCCGCCTATAATCGGAAGATTCGGAGCCGCATTCTTGACGACGGGATAGGTAGCTTTCAACAGCTCGAAGTACGCTCCCGGCCGCTGCTCCGGTGTCAGCCCCATTGTGAAAGTTTTAATGTCTGGCTCATTCCATACTTCCATCCATTTGTTTTGACTCGGATACCTTTGAAATGCCGCTTTCGCGTAATTAGCGTAAGCTGTAAGTGCTTCCGTACTTGTTGGGAAATTGCCATTATCGTACAAGGGATTATTCAATGCAGCCGTAAAGATCATAGACAGATTATTTGCGGTAAGCGTATTCATAAAATTGTTGTGAAACGATTTGAAGTTATAGATTCCTTTGGTTGTGTCTTCAATATCGGACCATCGGAAAGAGTCTCTGACAGATTTAACCCCTAGTTTCTTCGCAATGGGCAGCAAAACGGATGCATCCTGAGCGATTCCATCAGTTCGGGCCGCATGCGTCTGTACGGAGAAATGGGAGCTCGTCACTTGATTAAGATCAAAGTTCGATACGACGGCAAAAGAGGTTTCTGTCTGAGTGATTACGGCGCCGCTGCTGTCTTTCACTTTGACGAGCAGCTGAAACCAGCCGTATTTGTTCGGACTTACTGTAATGACAGCGGAGCCAGCACTAACCGGCACAGTGCCGCTTTCCACTGTGCTACCCCAATAATCCGTGTACGACCAATCAACTGAGGCTCCGTCTGTTTGCACATTAAATGTCTTCGCATCGTTCTCATAGAAAATGTTACCCATCACGCTCTGCACGATCGTCAACGACGCTGCTTTTACAGGACTGACTCCCACGAAGGAAGCTGCGATGACAGTCGTCGCAACAACTAGAGAGCATACCACTTTTGCACTTTTCAACATCATATACACCCCTTTTATTTGATATTTGCCCATTTGGCCAAGCTTAGCTGGCGGCAAGCGACGGACTAAGCTTGGGAGCCATGGATTGCGTGAGTTTACTTGATCAACTCCAGTTCCTTTGCTCGCTTCTGTGCTTCGTCTTGCAATAATTTGTATTTAAAAGTAGTATCCAGCGTATTGAGGAATTCTGGATATTCCGCGAGCGAACGCTTGCTGTAGAGGAATTTGATTAGCTCCTCGTTTGCGTAACGACCAGCATCGGCGGCGTTGTGGCCTGCAGGGGGCAAGACTGAGCTTCCGAAGCTTTTGATTCGTGCGAGCGATAACGAGAATTTGATCATCGGCTCCTCATTTGGAAACTTAGTCTTCAAGTACTCTTCGTTCGGACGACCTGTAAACTGATAATAGTGGAAATAGTTGCCTTCCTTGGCCATCAGTTCTGTCAGCACAATTTTGCCGTTCTCGACCTTGTAGTCTCTGTCTTGGATGCCGTACATAGCCAGCTGATTGCCTTCTTTGGTGGATACATAATTCAGCAGATCGAATAGTTTCTGCAATTTCTCTGGCTGCTTCTCGAGCGACTTCGGAATCGCCAACAGACGAGACGGCTTTTCGGAATCGAAGGAGCTATCGAATTGACCTCCAGGACCCTTCGGCGGAGCGATCTGAATCCACTCGGCTTTCGCATTGATGGTCTTGTACTGAGTAATGAATTCCTGCTTGCCCATATCGGTCCAACTGGAATAAACAATACCCGCTTTGCCTTGGAACGCTTGATCCCGGCCCATGGTTCCCTTGTTTGTCATAATCTGCGGGTCTACGTAATTAGATGAAATCAGTTTCTGAATGTAGCTGAGCGCATCCTTCATCGACGCGTCATGATAAGAGTCGACAACTTTACCGTCCTTTGTGTAAAACGCTCCTGGCAAACCCACACCATATGCACCTAAGATGGGAGAAAAGGCGGAGAAATCCATTCCATTGCCGGTCATCGCAAACGTATCTTTTTTGCCGTTGCCGTCCGGGTCGTTCTCAGTAAACGATTTGGACACGGCCATCAAATCGTCCAGTGTTTGTGGAACCTGCAGCTTCAGAGTGTCCAGCCAATCCTTGCGAATCCAATAAGAACCAAATGGAACGTCGGCGATCCGGGTAATGGCGTAATTTTTTCCGTTGATGACGCCTTTCTTCAAAAGAGAAGGACCCATGAAATCTTTAGCTTGCTTCAGCTTATTGTCCAAATACGGAGTCAGGTCGAGCAGCAGCCCTTTCTGCGCAAAATCATTTAACGTCGTTAAATCTAGCAGCATCATATCTGGATAATCGCCTGCCGCAACCCGCACCTTGAGCTGGTTCAAGTATTCCGTTATGCCCTGCGTATACGACATATCCATATCGATGCCAAGCTTCTTATCGAGCTCCTTCTTGATAATGTCGTTCTCTGGACTAGGTACACCAGAGCCTTCCTGCATAATTTTCAATTTCACTGGGGCCGTATTAGCCGGCACTGTTTCTTTACTTGCCACGCTGCCACCGGTTCCCGAACTGCAGCCAGTCGCAACTAGTGACATGGCAAGAACGGCTGCCGCTGCTGGCATGATCCATTTAATTCTCATAGATGATTCCCCTTTTCCTGTTACGTATGGATATATTGGACCGGCTTTACCCGGAATCAACCTTTCACAGACCCAAGCAGCATGCCTCGGGTAAAATGCTTCTGCAGGAACGGATAAACGGCGATGATCGGAGCACTGGCAACAACGATAGCAGCCATCTGCATGGTAACCGTCGGTACAAGCTCATCCGGGTTATCAAGCGGCTTCTGCGACTGCATCAGAAGATCCCTAACCACCACCTGCAGGGGCCGAAGATTTCGATCTGAGATATACATAATGGCCGAGAAGAATTGGTTCCAATGACCAACCGCATAGAACAAGCCAACCGTCATGATCGAAGGAATCGCGAGCGGAATGACGATGCTGACCAGCAAGCGAAGTTCCTTTGCACCGTCCATTCGAGCAGCTTCGAACAACTCTTCCGGCAATTGTTCGAAGAAGCTTTTCATAATGAGTACGTTGAAGCTCCAAACGGCTGACGGCAGAATGAGCGCCCAGACGGAATTGAGCAAGCCCGTTGCCTTAACGACGAGATAGGTCGGAATCGTTCCGCCACTGAACAACATCGTGAAAACAATCATCAACAGAAACCAATTGCGATATGGCATCCCTTTGCGGCTGAGCGGATAAGCAAGCAGCAGGGTCAGGATCAAGTTAATCGCGGTACCAACGATCGTAACGAATACTGTGATTTGCAAAGAGCGGAGGATGCCGGCCGTCTCCCAAATTTTCAAATAGGCAGTGAAGGTGAACTGCTTCGGGAAGAGAATATAGCCGCCATTCTTCAGCACTTCCGCATAAGGCGTTACGGAGACGGAGACGACATAGAGTAAGGGGACTACACACAAAAGGCCTACGATCGCAAGCAGCAGAACGACAAAAGTGTTGAAAATACGATCATTGCGACTCGTTACCATATGCCCTGCCCCCATTTCTTCGCCAATGCGTTGGAGCCAAGCACGAGAATGAGACATATCGCCGATTTGAACAGGCCGACTGCAGAAGCAAGGCTGAAATTCAACTGCTCAAGCCCCGTCCGGAACACCCAAGTATCGAGAATATCGGCGACTGGGTATACTTGAACGTTATAGAAAATGTAAATTTGCTCAAATCCCGCATCCAGAACGGAGCCCAGCTTCAGAATGAGCAGCAGAACAATCACGTTCCGGATGCCTGGCAATGTAATGTGCCAAATCATGCGCAGCCGGGATGCCCCGTCGACCCTGGCAGCTTCATAAAGAGTCGGATCTATGCCTGCCATAGCTGCTAGATAGATGATTGCGCTCCAACCTGTATGCTGCCATATTTCCGAGCCTACCAGCACGCTGCGGAACCAATCCGTTGAAGTAAGGAACGGTATCGACCGACCACCGGATTCAACGATCCAGCGATTGAGAATACCTGAATTCTCTGACAACAGCATTAAGCAGATGCCATAAATAATAACCCACGATAAGAAGTGCGGCATGTAGCTGAGTGTCTGGATCGCCGATTTGAACCAGCGTACCCGGCATTCATTGAGTAGAATCGCCAACGCAAGCGGTGGGAACATGCCGAATATGAGCTTGTAGACGCTGATCAGGAATGTGTTGACAAGCAGTTCACTGAAGTAAGGCGATTCGTAGAACACCTGAAAATGCTTGTACCAGGGATCCGCCCATGGACTATTCACGATCCCCTCCAGGATATTGTAATCCTTGAATGCGATAACAACGCCGTACATAGGTACATACCGATAAACGATATAGTAGATTATTGCGGGCAGCATCATGAGATAGAGCGTCTTGTAGGAACGTAGCACTCGAAAATGACGGGCTCTCTTGCCTGTTATTTTCGAAACTGCCGAAGGGATTGGATGGATAGGTAACTCGTTCATAGGTCGCCTCCTTTACGTAGAAAGTCTGTTTGTTTGGCCTGCTTTCACTGTATCACGCAAGACTTAAGCGACCTATGAACAAAACCCACTTCACTATGCACATTTCCCACTATATTAAAATTGCCCTGTTCTCCAAGGGGGAGACAAGGCATTTTACGTTCTCACATCTCATCATTTCAATCGCCGCGACGGTAATCGCTTGGTGTCTGATGGGTCCATTTTTTGAACGTACGGTAGAAATAGTTCGGATTCAAGAAGCCGACGAGTTCACCGATCTCATTTACAGGCACTTCCGTAAACCGCAGCGCCTCCTTCGCTTTCTCGACACGGATGCGCTGTACGTATTGGATCAGCGATTCTCCGGTCTTTTTATGGAATAAACCGCTCAAATACTTCTCGTCCAGCTGGACCATCTCGGCCATCGCCTTAACGCTGATGTTGCGATCGTAGTGATCTTGAATATACGCCATAATCCGATTCACCTCGGGATGATCGGTCTCACCTTTGCGGCTTAACGAAAGGGTGAGCAGCGAATCGACCGCCGCCGCCATTGTACGTAAACATTGCGCATGTGAGGAAGCTCGAGTCACTTGGCTTTTATGATAAGCAAGCGCCTCACCACGGCCATCCGCGATAATATCCAATGCGCGCAGCGCAAACGTCTTTACGCCATACCACGAGATACGGTCCCTTTCCATATCTGTCCAAGCCTCCTGCAATAGCGGCATCATGCCGGAAGGACCGCTCCGGCCAAGTTGACGCAGCCGTTCGGATTCGCCACGCCAGAAGGCGCTCGGCAAAGCGTCCTTGGAACCCGGTATGACGCGGAACCACCCCGGTTTGCCCGAATACCAACTGGCGTCAAGCCGCCGGAGTGTGAGTTGCCAATCGCGCGTAAATGAAGCATGCGTCCCTTTCTCTAAGCACGACACAGCGAACGCTATCTGTCCGGGACGAGGTATGCCGCCTAGCCATCTTGGAGGCTTGGAACTCCAAAGAAATACCGACGTCATCCCGAGCGCAGCGTATTGGTGAGCAAGCGGCGGAGTGTGCCATTCCATAAGCTTCCAAGAGTCGAGCAGCTTAGCATCGAACCCTTCGCCTCCATCAAGCGCCGTACAAATGATGACTTGCCCCCAAGCATCATCCCTCGGCTCCTGCTTTGCCGAGGATTCTGATACAACTACACTGCTTTCTCGCAGGCTGCCGTTCATAATTGCTTCCCACTCTTTCGGGTAAGCCGTGTACAGCTGGGTGTGCGAGCGTTCCTGAGCCCGTTTCGTCAGCTGCCTGCTTACTTTGTCGAGGGTCGTTTGCAGCGACTCTGGACTCATCGATAATTTGAGCAAGTAGCCGGTCGCTCCGTACTCAAGCGCCTGCTGAGCATATTCAAATTCATTCATGGCGGTGAGCATAATGAATACTCCGTCGAAGTCCCTCTCCCTTGCTTGACGCAGCAGCTCTAGTCCGTTCAAGTTTGGCATCACGATATCGCTGATGACGAGGTCCGGACGGTGACGCTCCATCTCCTTCAAGGCCCGCTCCCCGTCCTCCGCTTCGGCGACGACTCGGAAACCAAACGCTTCCCAATCGATGATACCGATGATCGAACGACGTACGATCGCTTCATCCTCAACGAGCAAGACTTTCCACATTTTTAGCCCTCCCTTGTCGATTCCAGGCTCCCGTAAGGACGGGAAACAAGCAGCGGCATTGTCATCCGCGCCAACGTCCCTGACTGCAGCGGCAGTAGCTCCAAAGCCGCTTCCTGCCGAAACAAAAGCTTGAGCCGATCCTGCAAATTATGTATGCCGATCGGCTTGCGCTTGCGCGGTACAGTCTGAACCGCCCGCGCCATCTCCAAACCAACTCCGTTATCCTCCACCTCAAGGACGAGTTGTCCGGACTTCACATACACCCGGATCACAATTCGACCATCTTCGATGGTCTTCGAAAAGCCGTGCTGGATCGCGTTCTCCACCAGCGGCTGCAGCGACAACTTGGGCACTAGAGCATACTGCAGCTCTGGTTCGTACCGGTCCGGCTCCAGTTCGTAATGGAAGGCAAACCGATCTTCGTGTCTTACCTGCTGGATATGTGCGTAAGCCTTCGCCATGTCGAGCTCGCTATGCAAATGAATAAGTTCAATATCTGAATTCAGGCTAGCCTCGAGCAGTGTTCCGAGCGACATGCAGATCTCAGCTGTTTCCCGATCCCCCTTGCCCAATACGTTCCACTTAATCGTATTCAGCGTATTGAGCAGAAAATGAGGATTCATCTGCTGCAAGAGCATCTGGAACCGGATCGCTTCTTTCTGCCGCTCCTCTAGTTTCAGCCGTTCAATCAGTTCATTGATATCCCCGGTCATCGTATTGAACGTCTGAGCAAACTCCAAGATCTCTCCTTCGTATTTATCCGTCGGGATCGAGACCCGAAACTGCTTGTCAATCATTTCGGACATTTTCTTGCGCAGCAGCTGCAGCGGGCGGGTCACCCGCGACAAAAGCGCGAATGTGATCAGGATAAATAAGCCGGTAAACAAGAAGAAGGATGCGAAAAACTGCCGCTTCAATGCCTCGATGTCACCAAAGAGCAGCTCCAAAGGAAACTGGCCGACCAAATACAAGCCTACGGAAGGTATCGAGCTTGTATTTAATATATGGGTCCGATTACGATCGACATAGTAAGGCTCTTTGCCATCGTCTAAGGAGTGGACAATCCTCAGAATGTCACTAGGCACGTACGTATCCGTACGGCTTTGGTAAACAATTGTCCCCTGACTGTCAACTATGAAATACTCTTGCTGAATCAGGAATTGACTAACGCTCGAGCGGATCCATGACTGATAATCGAAATGTACCGCCACGATTCCTTCCGGCCGTCCCGTCTCGTCGGTCAGCGTCATATAGAATGCCAACTTCGGTTGCTTACGCGGGGCCGACTGCGGCTGACCTTCATCTTTATCCTCGGTATCCCACACATAAGACGCCTCCCCATTAAAAAAAGACCGCACAATCACAGGATTTAGCGCAGTATCGGTAGATGGGCTATTCGTATCGAAATATTTTCGCCCGGATAAATCAGACAACGTATAGTTTACAAAAGAGCTTGCCAATCCAAAGTCGTTCTTTAGTGATTGCAAGGTTAACATGATCGGATCGACGGTCGACAAAGCTGTCGTCGGGTTGGATTGCATCAAGGGCGGATTGCGAAGCCATTCACGAATCGAGGGCTCCTTCTCCAACCGAAGCGAGCTGTAGAACATCAACGATCGAATGCGTTCGAAATTGTCCTTCACCTGATCGAGCTGGTATTGATTCTGCTCGCTGATTCGCTTAACGTATACGCTTTCAATCGTCGAGTAGCTGCGAAGCTGAAGAAGAGAGAAGGGAATTAGGATGAGAATGAGAAACGATAAAAACATTTTATTCTTTATCGTCTTGGGCAACAGCTTCCGCCATGTGAATCGCATATCTATCCTCCTATCCCGCCAATCCTAACCTTCAAAGTGTTTCAGTGGCAATACGGTATTCCCAGCGTAAAAGGCCCCTTGTACAAAGGTATGCTCATAAGGCTTGGATGGATTAGCGAGACGCCATAGCATCCGCTCGGCCGCACGGGCTCCAGCCTCGCGGACAACTAGAAACGGTCGGGTCAGGCCGGGAAGAAGGTCGTTGCGGTCATCCTCCAAGCTGATTAGCGAACAGTCGCCAGGAATGCTTCGCCCTGCGAGACTGCAGGCATAATAGATCCAGGCCAAGTCGTATTGAACAGCACTTAAGATTGCCGTCGGCTTCGTCCGCTTCAGCTTTTCCACCACTTCCGCAATCCATTGCTCTTTATCGCTGATCGCGCCAATAACATGATCTTCCGAATTTACGCTTTGCCCTACCTCCTCCATCGCTTCCTTAAAAGCCCGCCAACGGATGGAGAACCCACGGTGCCTTACCGTATCACCAATGTACAAAATGCGGGTATGCTTCATCGATGCCAAATAGCGAACGGATTGCCAGATAGCAGTTCCGACATCCCAGATGACGCTGTCTACCTTTTCGGCGGGCATTGGGAAATTAATCATGACACGGGGAATCTTCAAAGAAAGCAGCAGCCGCTCCAGCCCCGGCTTGATCGCTGGAGGAATGAAGACTCCATTCCAGTAAGCAACGTTCTGCTGTTCCAGCCACTCCTCGATGACGCCTGCTTCATCACTCTCCGGAGCGATTAATGTTTGAACGGTATGCCCGAATTCCTGCAGCTTTTCCTGCAGTCCCTGCAGAATCAATTGATGCAACTTGGACATGTTGCCGTTTATGATAAATTTGAACACCCGCGGATTCGCCGAGAAGATCGGGATATGTTCGACAGCGAAGCCACGTTCTTCCTCCTTGGTGCGGTAACCTAATCTTCTCGCCGCTTCCAGTACAGCCCTTCTTGTTTCTTCGGACATGCCAGGAAGTCCCCGCAGCGACTTAGACACGGTATGGATCGTTAAATTCAATTCCGAGGCAATATCTTGGAGCGTTACTTTCTTCTTGATCGGCATTATGACTCCCCTCCAACATCAATCATTCCAACTAAAAATGTAACAAAAATGAAACTATAAATTAAAGCTTTTTTATAACTATACTGAAACCAAGGCAATTCTACAACTACAAAGAGGTGATCGATATGTTGGATTTTAGCAAAATCAAGTACTACGAGCCTTTGGCATCATCGACCGATGCAGCCTACAAGACCGATCTATGTATCTACGGCGGAAGCTCAGCCGGAGTAGCAGCAGCCGTGCAAGCCAAACGCATGGGGTTAAAAGTCGTGCTCGCAGAATTCGGGCATAAGCTAGGAGGCTTGTCCTCTGGTGGACTTGGCCAAACCGATATCGGCAACAAAGCCGCGATCGGAGGCATCTCACGTGAATTTTACCAAGCAATGGGGCGCCACTACGGTAGTATCGAGGGAGACGGCACGCAGTGGAACTTCGAACCTCACGTAGCGGACCGTATTTTCCAGGAGTGGGCCCTACAAGATGGGATCACGGTGCTGTATGGCCAACGCTTGTCGACCGTTCAAAAGTCGCAAGGCAAGATCAAGAGCATCGTGATGGAGAGCGGCGTTCAGATTGAAGCCGACATGTTTATCGACGCCACTTACGAGGGGGACTTGTTGGCTGCGGCCGGAGTCTCCTATCATGTAGGCCGTGAAGCGAATTCAGTGTACAAAGAAACGTTGAACGGCGTTCATTTCGGCCATCCGAATCATAATTTCAAAGCATGGGTCGACCCCTTTGTTATTCCGGGCAAGCCAGACAGCGGCTTGCTGCACGGCGTATCCGACGCGGCTCCGGGCTATCAGGGCCAAGGGGATCACTGTATTCAAGCCTACAACTTCCGCATCTGTCTGACGAATGATCCTGGCAATCGTGTGCCGTTTCCGGAACCTCCAAACTACGATCCCGAAATGTTTACCCTGCTGGCTCGTTATATCGAAGCAGGTGTATGGGACTCCCTCTGGCTTCACTCCTCGATGCCGAAGAGCAAGACAGATCTGAACAACTTCGGCGGGGTGTCGACCGACTATATCGGTATGAACTATGAATGGGCTGAAGGCAGTTATTCCAGACGTGAGCAAATATTCCAAGACCATTTGACTTATAATCTGGGCATGCTGTATTTCCTTTGCAACGACAACCGCGTGCCCGAGGCCGTCCGCGAAGAGGCACGACAATGGGGGTTGCCGGCTGATGAATATACGGATTTCGGAGGCTGGTCTCCACAACTTTACATTCGCGAAGCACGAAGAATGATTTCGGACCTGGTGATGACCGAGGACGACTGCCGTGGCTACCGCAAAGTGTCCGATTCCGTTGGGCTCGCCGCTTATCAGATGGACTCTCACAACTGCCGGCGCATCGTCATTGATGGCCGTTGCATCAATGAAGGCAACGTTGAGGTTCGGCCTTCCGGCCCCTACCCCATTTCGTACCGATCCATCATTCCCAAGGGTGAAGAGTGTCTCAACTTGCTGGTGCCTATCTGCCTCTCCTCCTCCCATATCGCCTACGGCTCCATCCGGATGGAGCCGGTGTTCATGACCCTAGGACAATCGGCTGCTACCGCAGCGGCATTAGCCATCAAGCACGGCACATCGGTTCAGGATGTCGATTACGCCGAATTGCGCAATCGCTTGTTAGAGGACCGACAAGTATTGGAAAGCTAGTTGCGGCTTGAACGAAAAGAAAAGAAGGCTATTCCAGAAGCAGTATGATCTGCTTTTTGGGATAGCCTTTTTATTTATCAATTTTTGGAACTGCGCCCCAAATATTACTCCACCGTCTCAATTCGACTTCTTGCCTTCACAGACTTCGCGTATTCCGAAGGGCTCATCCCACATACCCGTTTAAAAGCTTTGGAGAAATAATGAACGCTGCTGAAACCAAGTCGCCGGGATATTTCTGTAAAATTGTGCACATCTTCCCGAATGGAAACCTTCGCCTTTTCGATCTTCATCAGCATGAAATATTCCTTGATGCTTTTACCTGTGTGTTTAGCGAACAAGTCCTTAAGCTTCGTTTTGGCTACATGGAAATGATGGCTAATCTCTGTTAAGGATATTTGGAATTCGAGCCTCTCCTCCAGAAAACGGATAATAGCCGTCACCAGCTGTAATTCATCCTTCTCCTTGGGCAAGAACGATAACGTCTGATCATTCTCTTGATGCGTCTTCTTACGCAGCAGAATAATGAGGAACATCTCCAGATAGTTCTTCAACAACTGCTCGCTTCCGATCAGTGAATTCTCTTTGCGGATTAACGGATATTTAAAAGGAAAGACGAAGGTGTTGGCTCCCTCTTCAATAATCTGAGCAAGCAGGTTTCTCTCCTCATCTTGAAGCTGGAACACCCTGTTCTCAAATTGCCCCATCGCTTTCGAGTAGCAGTCAAACGTAATGACGATCACATTCGGAGCTCTTCCATGCGTGGCCGTAAAGCTATGAAATTCATTAGGTTTATGAAAAATCAGGGAGCCTTGCTTGAGGATATGCCTAGTAGTATCGGCCAGCACTTCGACTTCCCCTTTATCAACATATACCATTTCCCAAAAGTCGTGACTTTCCCCCGAGAAAACATAATCTTTGCCAAACTCAAAATAATACATCGTAATGATACTACGGATCTCTATCGTTAGATTCAAATAAACACGTTCCAGCTCTATTGTCATGTCGTCCTCTCTCTCTAAAAAAACAAAAAATGCGGCTTAGATGACAAATCCATCTACAGTTCTCCTCTTTATAATAGGAAATAGTTTAACAACTGCCAAGGAGGAAAATAAAATGAAGTTAGGTGTTATTGGTTATGGAAATCGCATTCAAGGTGTTATCCAGCAAATGATGAAAGAGGACGCTTCTTGCCAAATAGCAGCGATCGCGGATATTAGAAATCAAGAAATTCAGCGGCAACAGCTGCCTCAATTGGTGGACACCCTTTTTAGGGATACACCCGAGGAGATGATGGCTTCAACGCAATTGGATGGCATCCTCATCGGCACGCGGTGCCTGCTCCACACCGAAATGGCCTTGAAGGTACTGCCGACTGGTATTCCTTTATTTCTTGAGAAACCGGTGGCCACAACGATGACAGATCTACTCCGTTTAAAAGCAAGTGCACAAACTCAAACGCCTGTTGTCGTGTCTTTTCCGCTGCGGGTGACTTCCATTGTTCAGTTGGTCAAGGAAATTGTGGATTCAGGCAAAATCGGCACGGTTGAGCATGTGCAAGCCATCAATAATGTCCCTTACGGCGGCGTCTATTTCCATAACTGGTACCGTGATGAATCATTAACGGGTGGATTGTTTTTGCAAAAAGCGACACACGATTTTGATTACATCAACCATGTGCTGCAGATGCAGCCTGTAAGCGTGTGTGCAATGACATCCAAACAAATTTTCAAAGGAGACAAACCCGCTGGTCTGAAATGTGTGGATTGCAACGAGAACAAAACGTGCGAAGAAAGCACCGCTTTCGCTGCTCCTGACATCCGAGATCACTGGGCATACTGCAGCTTCGCCAAGGATACCGGCAATGAGGATTCCGGAAGTGCTCTCTTTTATTATGAAAACGGTATGCACGTTTCGTATTCACAGAACTTTTTTGCACGTAAACAAGCAGCCTCGCGCGGTGCCCGCTTCCTCGGCTATAAAGGGACGGTGGAATTCGATTTTAATACAGGCATCGTCAAGGTATTCATGCATCATACGCCGAGAGTCGAGACGTATCAGATTAGTGCGGAGGAGGATCATTTTGGCGGTGATCGCATGCTCGCCAGCAATTTCATCGAACTCATGCAAGGGCGCGGCACATCCGTCAGCACACTTGATGATGGGTTAATCAGTGCACTCCAATGTCTCAAAGCGAGGGAATCTGCGGAAACCAGAACGTTTCAAACGATCGGTTGGGAGTAAGACATAAAAAAAACAAAGCAGCTGCGTGGTAAACTTCACAGCTGCTTTGTTATTAATCCGGAGCTTAACTCGTGAATGCGATTTGGCTGCCGCCTTTTACTTCAACAATATGATTGTCAACTTGAAGCCATACGGATAGTGCGGAGGGATTATACACGAATTGACATGAAGCTGAGAATTTAAGATTTTGAAATGCTTTTAGATAATCCACGATCTCCACATTGGTCGCATACCAGATATCCAACCTGTTCCCGATAAACTCGCAGAAGCTTTCTATCAATGGCCAATTATGATCATGATCGAACTCATAGCTGTGCCCCCATACATACATCATGTACAGATATTGCTTTTTATTTAAGTTTACAAAAGTTTCCGCCACATTCATTAAGTCCGTATTATGATGGCAAGTAGGCTTCCATTCGAACAAATCGTCAGGCATCGCAAATTGCCCCGTACTCTGCGTAGTTCTTGCATACTCCACTCCCAGATAAGGCAGCATCTCTTTTATTTCCTTGTTGTAAGAACCATTAGGATATGACATGCCTCTTACTGGATAGCCAACCAAACGCTCCAATCTCTTCCTGTCTTCGAAGATTTCTTCTATGATTTGCTCCCTCGGGCACCTTGCAATCGTAGGATGCGTCAACGTATGTGCGGACACCTCATGTCCACGATACAGCGCAGCAACCTCCTCTTCCGCTATACGGCCATCTGTGCCAAGCATCCCCGAGTTCAGATGAAACGTTCCTTTCATGCCATACTTATTGAAAATTTCCACTAACTTGATGTCGGCGGTTTGACCATCATCATAACTCATTGTCAGAACTTTATGCTTTCCCTGAGGAAAAGCCATCATGATTTTAGGCATATCTGCAGCCCTTTCCCTTCATTAATTAATCTCTCCAATAGTTATTGATTTACTGGTCGCAACTGCAATACAACGAAACTCATATTGCCCTTCAAATATTTCCAACTTTGTAAGGTCATCTTGTTTATAATACCTGCAAGCGTAATAAAAATGATATAGAATTCCATTCCAATAGATGACATTAGACTTATGGGCATGGATTTCGTCAAGTTCCCCTTGTTCCCCGTACGGAATTAAAGGATGTCCCCACAGCTCCAAACCGTTAAATCGTCGGATACCGCCAGGTGTACGGGGTTCATCTCGTAACGTTCCCAATGGATCAAATCGCTCGAGAAGGCAAGTCCCGTCTCCGCTCCATCTTTAGGTGTAAAGACAGGCTGATCCAGCCTATGCCATTCCAGTAAGTTCTCATCCTCTGTCCATGCCAATCCCATCACGGCTCCGCCTGCTTCATAGCCCTTATCCGGATAGGAGTGATAGATCATCCAATAGCGATTATCTAACTTTTTGAGTCGTGGCAGGTCGTACAAGTCATTTGATTTCAGCAGCATCCAAGATCCCGCAGCACCCACATGATCCCATCCTTCATCCGTTTTCAATCGCGGGAGGATAATCGCCTTATGCTCCCATTCCATTAAATTGGAGCTTGTTGCTAGTGCTGTCTGATAGCCAATTCCGTCATATCCGACGTACATCATATAGAAACAATCCAGATGGGCAAAAACAAAGGGACAGTCGACGGCCTGCGAATCAAAATTGCCTTCCACTCCCGATCCTTGCAGCACCGGACGGCCGAGTTTATAGGGTGTATGAAGCTGTGAAAACTGCTCAGTTTCGACTTTCGACATCATGAACCACCTGACTTTCTTATTTTGTAAAAACACCTGCTCCCATTGTGGGAGCAAGTGTTCAGGACATCTTGTTATCACTTCAAATCATTGATAAGCTTCAGCAAGTAATTTGCCGCTTCTTCGGAAATTTTCTTGCCTTTCTGTGCATGCACTTCGTTGATGAAGGCGTCAAACTGTTCATGCCGGAGCTTAGTTTCAAGCGAGTTAACAATACCTTGGCTGCCATTGCCGGTAACCCAAGTTTCGATAAGCCGGATCAGGCTATCCGCTGTCACCTTGACGGTAACAGTGGTTGCCGCTGTTCCAGAATTGCCGGCAGCATCGGCAGCATTTGCCGAAACGACATTGTCTCCCACGTTCAACAGATAGGCTGGGCTGCTCAATAAAGGAGCCGAGCATGAGCTGTAGACAACGCCGGATACGGTATCCGTAGCCGTGCAGGTAACCATTACCATTTGATCGACGGTATACGTCCCCCCTCCGCTGATTTGAACGACCGGCGGGGTCTGATCGATTGCGAAGGATACCGTTTGCGACTGTTCCTTATTTCCCATCTGATCGGTCGATCGGAACGAAAGCGTGTGAACGCCATCTTCGTTGAAGACAAGCGCATTCTGATAGGTCAGCCAAGTGGTTCCTCCATCCAGACTGTATACAGTTTCCGTAACACTGGACTTGTCATCCGTAGCGATCAGATTTACATTGACATCGGTGACGTACCAACCGTTCTGCTTCGTCCCTTCCAATTCGACGACGGTAACCGGAGGTGTATCATCCGTTATGATCCACTGCACGGCTCTGAATTTTTTGGGATCTTTGGTTTCCCCAATGCCTGAGCCCCACTCGATATATCCTTTGCGACCGGTACCGTCGTTATCATTGACAAGCAGCGAGAAGCTGAAAGCGCCATTTGTTTCTGGTTTGATCGGCGCAAGCTCGGACCATGGAAGCGCGAGCTCATACACCGTAAGCTTCTGATCTTCATTTCTTGATACCTGCAAGGAACCATTCGTTACAAGCTCCCTAACGCTGGTATTCGGTGATAACCAACGATAGATTTGCGACCCCAAAGGCGTCTGGGAAAGGCCGAACTCATAGGAAGCTAGATTTTCACCAGGAATACCCGCCATGGCAGCAAATTGGAGACTGTCATTTTTCCAAATTTCAGCACCGCTTACAGTCGTGTAATGAACATTGTCTTTGATCGTCGCAGTCAGATTGAAATGATTCTGATCCCAGTTCACCCATACGCTGCCGTCCAAATCCGAAGCACCCGTATAATTTTGCATTTTTACCGTCCCTTGCGACAAAAGCGCAACTGGTGGCGATGCGACGATCGCAGGGTCTGCCACACCATCAATCTGTACCGTTCCAGGAAGGATCGGATTGAAATCCAGCTTCCCTCCATAAACGAAAGATTGTTTTCCGTCAATTTGGACGGTCACTTGCGCTTGATTGCTGACACCGTAATTAAAGCCGCTCAGCGGAATATCAAACGTCTTAGTCGTGTCCGGAGGAATCACAGAGGTCAAATCTTGTGTGCCTGACTGGGTACCGAACTGCCAATCCGCTTTCCTGACGGTTAGACCCAGCTGCTTGGAATAGTTCTGGATTTGTATGTGCAATGCTTCTGCTTTCGTAGCCACGTCGGTAATAACTGGAATGATGCGTGCACGATAAGATGGAAGCGTCTGAACCTCATGCTTAAGTCTTCCAATCAAGTTTCCGTTAACAGTCAAATCTCCTGTGACATAACGAATGCCTTCCTGGTCCAATCCTGGTAGGGCGAACGGCTGAGACGTATTCTGACCGGTTCCCGCGTTCAAAGAATATGTCGATCCTTCCACCGTGAAGGAAGCAGCGAGAGCCGATGCAGATGAATTCTTTGCTTTCACCGATAGCTCAACAGGCTCGCCAGTTACAGCCTCGTCACCAGTCACGGCGAACGTCGAATCAACCGTGATTCCGTTAATTTCGCTTTGGATGTAAATGGGCTCCGCAGTTAGTGTCATATACACCTTGCCATTAAGCGGCGTAAAGGTTTCCGTATTCCCCATGATATCCTTGATTTGAATAGGCGAATTAGTTTGAATCGCTGCCTGCACGGGGGTATTTGCCCAAACGGTTCTTAGCTTCTGGCCGTTTTTATCAAATCTGTAGCTGGTAATGCCCGTGCCGACGGCTTCCTGTTCAACGAATGTTGCGCCAAGCAATTCTCGTGTCATCGCCCCATAAGCCGCGTAAGCGGGTTTCGGCGTGAACTGGCCTTTGGGATCTTCCTGATGCCGGATGAGCCCGAAATTATCTTCGCCATAGTCGGCTTGCATGCCATCATTCATCAAATCATACCAGAATATTTTCTCGACACCGGCGCTCAGCGCTTGCACATAAGCACGCACCAAATAATCCGCTTGCGTTTTTTCGACTACGCCCGTGGCGCCAATATTGGTCTTCCAGCCGACTTCCGTAATCCAAAGCGGTTTGTCCTGACCTTGGTTATAAGTTCGGATCAAGCTTTTCGCAGCGAGGATATCTTGCAGCATGCCATCCGACGTTCGATTGTACGGATGGATGGAAACCGCGTCCATGTATTGAAGCCCGCCAAGCTTAAACACTTCCTCCATCCATTTTATATCTACATTCGATGCCATTCCGACAACCGAGACATCCGGTCTGGCGGCTTTCACCGTCTCATAAGTCTTCTTCAGCAGCTTAAAATAATAGTCCGGACGTGAGTCAGCGGGGCCGTTCCCTCGATCACCGAACCCTCCGTTAAACTCGTTGTAGACTTCCACCCATTCCATCTGGTTGCCGTATAAGTCCAGCAAAGCCTTGCCATAATTGGCAAAACCCTGACGGCCTTCGTCCGAATAGGGCGTACTGTCCTGATCGTAAAACGGATTGGTAAAGTCGAAGGTAATGAATGGCTTTAATCCGTCCTGCTGCGTTTTCCGCATAAAGGCATCGCGGCCTGGCGGCTTCTGGTATTTCCCTTTTTCGTATTCGACATCTACCCAAGTGATTTCGTCACGAAAATTTTTGGATCCGGCGCGTTTCAATAATGCACTCAACTCAGGCGTCCATCCAGTATTTGTTCTTGCTAGGTGAGTGGATACCCCGAATGGAGAGTTGTTCACCAAAGTGGGGTCATCCGAGGCTAAGCGGGCAAACGAAATTTCTGCACGCTTAATCGTTTGACCATCTTTCTCAGCAGCAAGCGAAAGCTTATAATAACCAAGCTGCTGAATAGGAATCGTCAAATCCAATTGCCCATCCTGCACCCCCTCACTGCCTGCCAATACTTGATGATCCAAGTGGTCATATACACTCCAACTTACAGTATCTCCCCTTGTTGCAAGAGGAAAGATTGCAGACTCGTTCGCCAGGAAGACATTTCCCATTCGGGACTGCTCGATGGATAAATCCGGGAAGGCGGATGTGGTCACGATATTGTCCAAGCGAATGTCTCCGCTCGTTTTGCCCGCGATCAAGCCGGTCTTTTCTAGAATAAATCCGATTCTCTGGGCGGGACCATGCCATACCCCATCGTTGGCCCCGTTATAATGTAGATAGCTCGTGCCGCTGTTGAATTTAAATATTTCTATTTTTTGCCAATTTCCAGTTGGCGTCACGGTGATTTTCTGCTGATGCACCTGCCCGGTCGAATCCGTCAACAGAACCAGGATGGCAGCAGCATCCGTTGTTTTCACCCAAAATCCAAGCTTCTTTATCTCCCGAGGAGAAAAATTTCTTCCTATCGAAACACTTTTGCCGGTACCGCTAAAATCCCCGCTCAACTTACCCGAAAAGCTTCCCTCCTTAAACACGGACGAATCCCGGACATATTCGCCTTTGGCTCCGGTTCCCAAGGTTAGTTTCCAAATGTCAAAGGCGTTCTCGAAATTGCCGATCGCGGAATCCCATTGAGGCTCTTGCTGTGGAACCGTCGCAGATACATCATCGATCCACACGTCCCCGCTTGTTTTCCCACCGCTTAAACCAGATTTCTCTAACAAAAGTCCGATTCCCTGGGCAGTTCCATGCCACACCCCATCGTTGGCCCCGCCGAAATGAAGATAGCTTGTGCCCCCGTTAAATTTGGCGATCTCGATCTTCTGCCAATTCGCATTTGACGCCACTGCGAGCTTCTGCTGATGCACCTGTCCGGTCGAATCTGTCACCCGAAGTACGATCGCAGCGGCGTCAACTGTTTTGACCCAAAATTCAAGTTTCTGTATATCCATAGGAATAAAATTTTTACTCACCGAGACATATTTGCCGCCGGTGCTAAAATCCCCGCGCAGCTTACCCGAATAGGTCCCCGACCTAAATACGGACGTATCCCGTACATATTCGCCTTTCGCTCCGGGAAACTCGGTTCCCAAGTAAAAATTCCAAAGTTCTTCATCGCTTTCAAATTCGCCAATCGTTGCATTTTGTAACGTGTCTGCCGCATAAACGGTCGTGTTGTCTAATGATCGTAGTCCAAACAAAGGTGAGGTAAACAATAACGAAATCAGCATAAGGCTTAACATCCATTTTTTCATCACCAAGTAAACTCACTCCCTCTCATTTTTTGAAAGCGTTTTCATTAATAAGCCAACACGGGCAGCCAAACTATGCTTACTCATCTCCATCCCCACGCCTACATGATTCTTGATCATACAGGCTTATCCTTGCGTTATAACGCAATCGCCACTCGCGAATCCTCACCTAGCTACAACCGATCGCTAATGTCCATAATCCCGACATGGAGCCGATCATGCTCATCCGAAAATGTGAAGATGACTTTACGGCTGTCCGGACTAAACGATGGATGCGGATGCCCAGGATGCATCCCACGGCATGGCAGCTCGCACAGCAGCTCGGACTGTTTCGTAGCTGTGTTGATGAGCACGATTTTGGAAATGCCCGGCTCCTGCGTATCCGCCGCTGCATACTTGCCGTCAGGACTGATGCCGACATGCCAGTACCTGTAATCGCCGTTAATGAACTCGTGACCTTCGCCCCGGCGATCCACGAAATAGACGCCTGTCGGTTTATCCGGACTATGCGGATATTTCACGAAATATAGCCCGCTGCCGTCGAACGCCCATATTTCGTGCCCAACATATTCGACTGGCTGTCCGCTCTCTGACCTCTTCTGCGCAAACAGGTTGCGCATGTCCCCGGTTCGCGCATTGACTGTCCAGAGCCGATCCGGAATTTGCTCTGTCGCGCCTTCGTGCGAAAAGAACAATTGATTCGGATCGACCGGATTAATCATGGCATGATTCGCCACCGGAAAAGGTTCCTCGAATTGGGGACGGGCAGCTTCTCGTACCTCTCCGCTTTCTGTATGAACAGTGCCGATCACCCAATCGGCTTCCTGAGATGCAGTATCCTCGGAGCGAACAAGCTGCTCTTTCCAGTAGACACCAAGTACCTTGCCATCATTCGTCACCGATAATGGCCCAAAGAACGTACAGCGCTCTTCCAACATGCAAATCGTACGCCGTTCCCCGCTCCACGCATCAATTGCGTATAACTCATTCTTGCGAAGTAAATATAAAATATCATCGCATGAGACAACCCCACTCCCCCAAGTCAGGCCTTCCTCCAACACTTGCACATTCCCCGTTTCCGTATCGAAACGCACGATGTTACCTTTCCAAGTCTCCCGGTCCATATCTGTGTGTACGATCACATGTCGGCTGTCCGATAACCAAGACATCGCCGTATAATAGTGATGTCCCGTATCGCCTGCTTCGGACCCAATCGCCAGGATCGGCAGCCCCGTGATTGTATCTGTAAACGATGAATGTTTGAGCATCGTTCTTACCTCCCATTTTGCGACGCTTGCTCACGTTCCCGATATTCGCCTGGCGTAACCCCCGTGCTTTTCTTGAAAATTCGCACGAAGCTGTTGACGTTGGTGTAGCCCACCGCTCCGGAAACATCGCGGATCAGCATCTCGGTACAAGCGAGCAGTTCCTTCGCTTTCCTCATACGAATATCCATCAAATAATCAATGAAATTTCTTTCCGTGTGCTCCTTGAATATGCGGCTCACATGCGACACGCTCAGTTTGAACTCGCTTGCCAAATAATTTAATGATAAATCGCTGTGCATATAGTGAGCATCGATAAAAGCGGTGATCCGCTCAACAACGTCGTTTCGCTCTCGATTGCTGCGTCTCTCCTCAATTTGCCCTGCATATCGAGCAAGCTGCTCAATGACGTAATCCGACAACTCATGGATGCTTTCGTATTGGCTCAGCAGATCGAATAGCCGATGTGAAGGCGCCTCTTCGAGCAGTGCCGGATCGATCTCGCCTACAACTTTGGCTGCCTTCATCATGAAATGTACAACCAGTTGCCGAATCATATCAGGCGCAGCGCCGCTGCCAGCCATCTCGCCAAACCAGCGTTCCGTCTGCTTCGCCATCTTCTCGCTATCTGTCAGCCGCAGCGAGTCAACAATCCCATCCGTCATGCCAAGCAGCCGCATAAACTCTCCGCTTGCCGGCTCACGAATATCTTCGCTGGAAATGATCGCATTGCCCCCGAGAATCATCTTGTACGACAGCGCCGACATTGCGTCATGGTAAGATTGCTGGAGCATGCCCAAATCTTGCGTCAATCGGCCCAGCCCAATCGAAATCGTCTGTTTGAACTGTTCTTCCACGTAGCTCTTGATCAACTCAGCCACCGCCAGCGTCCGCAGTAAATTAGCTTCCCCGTCCGCTTCGTCAAAGCTGATTATAATAACTACCATGCCATCCCTTGCTTCAATGGCAACCCCTCGATACTCACTGTTGATCATCTCCTCCGCCACATTGCAGAGCGCATAACTATATAGTTGCAGATCCTGTGGAGTCGCAATCACCGATTTACGATCAAACTCGACAGTCATTACCATATACTGCTGCACATGCAGGGGATATCCGATCGCTTCAAGGCTGGGAAGCAGCTCCGATGGATTTTGGCGTGCGCCGATTAGAGCATCCATCACAAGCCGCCATTTAATAACCGGCTGAGTTTCCCGCATTTGTCTATGCATGCGATTGCTGTCGGCCAAGATGTACGACAAGGATACTTCAATTCCGCTGAACTCATCCTCTGCCGAATACTCATCTTGTTTTTCGAAGCGGCCATACGCCTGCAACTGCTTTGTCACATTCGTCAGAACCCGATTCACCGGCCGAAACATCCAGCTGTTGAGCACCACCGACATACCTCCGGCTAGAAGCAATAAGACAATAGAAATGCCAAACAATGTATTTCGTACCTGTACCAGCGGCTTGCTAAGCTCAGCATCGGATACAACACTAATAATTTCCCAACCCGTATAGGGGCTTTTCATATAGAAGACAGTTCGGTTAATCCCATTAATTTTCGTACGGAACATGCCTTCTTCCCGCTTGTTCATTTCTTGTGACCAGAGGAGTTCGCCTGCCTTCGCGCCGATCAAAGATTTATCAGCATGACTGAGGATCGTTCCCTCCGCATCTGTCAGAAACAAGTAGCCGAATGAAGGATCTATTGCATTTTTAATTAAATTGTAAATGGATCGCTCATCCACATTGAAAGCTACGGCACCTTTGCGGTATCCATCCCCGTGTGTAAGCGGATAGGAGCGAATCAGCGTCATCACATTTTGCCGTATGTTACCTGCCTCATCAAGGGAAAGCTTACGTGTACCGACCCACTGATAAAAGCCTTTATAGCGTTCGAACGCATTAATCCACTGATAATCAATGCCCGGCTCCGCCGTCTGAAATGGATTGGTCTGCGACCAACGCTTTTTGGCGTAGGAGTACAGATCAATTGAAAAGATGGTATCATTGCTCAGCAGCATATCCCCAATTCGCGTATTGATATTAATTGTGTCCTGCTGATCGGCAGCATCATCCTCCATGAACATCCTCATATCACGGCTGCGTAGAAATTGCATCGCTTCAGCGTCGACCGCTTTCAGCACCAGCAGCAGCTTGCTGTTTACCTCGTGGAGCAGCGACATGTTCGTTTGCTCGACTTCTGCCTCAAGATGATTGGTCGTGATGAAATAGGACAGGCCTGCTGTCGAAACAATACATAGGCTCAAAAAAAGCAAAATAATCGACATCGTACGCTTCGAACGGCTTCTCTTTGGTCGCCAAAACATGCCTTTGCCCCCTCGAGTTCTTAATAAATCCACATCAAGTTATTTGAAATTCGCTTTATTTTTATCGTACCATTCTTGAGCAATTTGATCGGCCTTGTCGCCGCCAGCACTCTTGTACTCCTTACGAATCATATCAAGCGCCTGCTCTGGCGTGATATCGCCTTTGACGATCGCTCGCGTACGGATCTCGGCCAGCTTAGGAGCGATGCTCGCAAGCACATTGCTAATTTCCGGCGAGTTCGGCGAAAACGGAATATCTCGACGGAAAGGTACGCTAAGCGCCGTCTTCATCGCTTCAGCGTTCAACTTCGCCCAACGCTGCGAAAGCGGATCCTGTGCGGCTTTGATCATCAAATTCTCCAACTTGAACGTTTTGGCATCGTTTCTTAAGATGGCATACTCACCAGCGTAAGCAACTTCTTTCTTGACTTTGTCAGCATCCAGCACCTGAGGAACGCCATTCACCAATTTGAAATGCGTGTTCTCCGTACCGTTCAACAGCGTGTACCAGCCTTTATCCAGCATCCAGTCGAGATATTGGATCGCTGCCTTCGGATTTTTCATATTTTTATTGAACGCGACATAAATACTGGCTGGCGTTTCCTGATAAGCTCCAAATTTGCCATACTTCGTCGAGAAGGCAGCTAATGGCACCGGATTTGCATCTGGAAAATTCTTCATCAAATCCTTCATATACGTGTCAATGCCATTGCCTACGCTGCCGATCAGGATGCCTGTTTTGCCTTGCGCCCAGTCAGCCATCATCTTTTGACTATTTTTATCCGTCAAATATTCCTTATCGATGTACCCGTTCTCGTATAGCTTACGTTCAAAAGTAAGCGCACCCACATTGCGGTCAACGAGGTTCGCATTCATCATTTTACCCCCATCGAGGTACCATTGCGTGCTATGTGTCGCATAGAGGCCAGCGATCACGTTAGGCCAAACAAACATGGAAACAACAGGTGCGTTCGTGTTCCCGGATAAACCCTTTTCCTTGAATGCTTTCGTCACTGCAAAAAATTCTTCCTCTGTCGTCGGCGCCTTCATGCCAACCTTGTCCAGCCAATCCTGCCGGATCCACATGCCGCCGTTGGCTAGGCCGTTCAATGGCCGTTTTGTTGTGATCCCATATATTTTTCCGTCGAATGTCATCAGCGGCTTTAATTCTGGATTTTCGTTTATATAATTCTTAATGACTGTACTGTATTGATTAATATAATCATCTATCGGTTGAACGACGCCCTGTGAGACGAGCGTACCGATATAATTGCGGTCATAATCCCAGATCAGATCCGGTGCTTCGCCAGAGGCAATCAGCGTATTCAGCTTATCCTGCGCCTGGTTGCGGGGAACCGGCACATACTTGACCTGAACGCCCGATTGTTCCTGAATCCACTTAGTCCAGCGATTCTGTTCGTAAGAGCCTTCTTCTGCGGCGACCGCGCCTCGGTCGTACATAGAAACGCTAACGGCCTTCGGCAGCTTATCGTACTTGTCTTCCGTCTTACTTACTGCTGACGGAGCTGAACTGCCGCTCGCTCCTTGCTCTGTTTTACTGCAGCCAGTTAAGGCCGCTCCCAGCGTCATTGCCAAAATCGTTGAACCTAACACCCATCGTTTTGTTCTCTTCATACTCTTCATACGATGACCTCCCACATGGATTGATTATATCACAAGGCGTTTAGCGCCATTATGAACGGAGCCAATAACTGACGTTAAATAAGCTAGCCTTTGACGGAGCCCATTAAAACGCCTTTCACGAAATATTTTTGCAAAAACGGATAAATAATCAGAATCGGCAGCGAAGCCAGCATAGCGGCTCCCGCACGCACACCTTCCGGCGGCAACGTGTTGTTCGCGTTCGCAGAATCCCCGACCAGCAGTGCGGGATCGAGGTTGTCGATCATCTGGTAGAGCTTAACCATCAGAGACATTTGGGTTGAACTTTTAATAAAAATGAGCACGTTATAATACGCGTTCCACCAACCCACCGCGTAGAAGAGCGTCAATGCTGCGATAACCGGAAGTGCCAGCGGAAGGACGATGCGCACAAGCACGACCCAGTCCTTCGCCCCATCGATGGATGCCGACTCCTCAAGCTCACTCGGCAAACCTTCGAAGAAGGTCTTGAGGACGAAGAAATTGTACGTGCTGAGAAGACCAGACAGCCAAAGCGACCAGTATGTATTCATCAATCCCAAACTTTTGATGAGTAGAAACTGAGGGATAAGCCCTCCAGTGAACAGCATGGTAAAAATAATCATACCTAGAACAGGACCCCGTCCGCGCAAGTCCAGTTTCGATAGTGGATACGCCGCCATGATCGTAACCAGCATGTTCAGCGAGGTACCGACAACGGTCATCACGATTGTGTTTTTCATCGCGATGAACAGCTGCCCGTCATCGATCAAATTGCGATAGGCATCCCATGTAAACTGCCGCGGCCATATCGAAACGCTGCCGGCACGTATGGCCTCGCCTGAGCTGAGTGAAACCGCCAATACATTCAAAAACGGGAACAGCGTCGAGAACGTGCATAACCCCAAGATGAAATAAAGTAGTAAACGGGGCACACGCTCCTTCCAAATGGCCATCCGCAGCCCCTCCTTTCGGTGATTGAATTTGCTGCCTTCTGCACCCTTCGCTACCATAAAGCACGCTCTCCCATTGCCCGGATAATGCGATTTACTGATAATACGAGGATCAAGCCGACGAGGGATTGAACCAATCCAATCGCCGTCGTGTAGCTGTATTGCAGATTGACGAGCCCGAGCCTATATATGTACGTGCTCATCACGTCAGAAACACTTGTTACCATAGGATTGGTAAGCACCCAGACGTGCTCGAAGCCTACGTCGAACATGCGGCCCATTTGCAGAACAAGCATGAGCGCTATCGTACTTCGAATGCCAGGAAGCGTCACATGCCAGATCTGCCGAAACTTGCCGCCGCCGTCTATACGGGCTGCTTCATACAGATGGGGGTCAATACTAGACATTGCCGCCAAATAAAGAATGGTACTGAAGCCTGCATCGCGCCATATGCCGGAAAACACATAGACGAGGGGCCACCAGAAGGTGTTTCCCATAAAATAGATCGGCTCAAGCCCGAATGCCTTCAGGACATAATTGACAAACCCACTGCCTGGGGAAAGTAGCCCAATGACGATCGTGCCGAGAATAATCCACGATAAAAAATGAGGCAAATACAGGAGGTTCTGCACAACTCGCTTATACCATTCCACCCGGACCTCGTTCAGCATGATGGCGAGGACGATCGGCACAGGAAAACCAATGCACAGTCCATATAGATTTAATAGGAGCGTGTTGCGAACAATCTTGAACAGATCGCTGCTGTGGAGCAATCGATTGAAATGCTCCAGTCCCACCCATTTACTCCCCCAAATGCCGTCGCCGAGCCGAAAATCCTTGAAAGCAATGATTTCTCCATATAGCGGGAAATACTTAAATACAAGGAAGTAAGCAATGACTGGAAGCAACAGCATATAGAGAAACGGTCTGCGCCTCAGATCCTTCCATAACGATCTTCGTGAAGCCATCTGTTTGGCGCTTCCGGGACTTCTGGTATCCACAGCTGGTTGTACAAGCATACTTCGTTCACCTACCTTTCTGTTGTCAGCCTTGTTGTCACTCGGCTTGATCCCAACTTAACAAGCATCCTCGTAATTGGAAATCTTCTCTTCTTGCTGCCTTCCCCATCCTTTGCTCCGAGGACTATACCTTTTTTGCGCGGATATTCTTTTCATGATAAAAACCCGGGTGCAGAGCACCCGGGTTGGAAGTAAGACTTTATTTCGCATCGTGAAATATAATACCCAAACTGTATCTTGTACCTGTGGTAACTGTGTTTACACCATGTCGAAGAGTCGTTTTATAATAGCCGCGCGTTCCCAAAACCGGACGATGATTGGTTGGAAAAATCAGACCCTCTCCTTCTTTCAGCGTGATGACATGGCCTCTACTTTGCGCCCTCGGACGCTGCTCCACCAACAGTAACTCCCCGCCTGTGAAATCTTCTTCTCTTTGATTAAGAGCGAATACGACCTGAAAGGGAAAGAATACTTTCCCATACAAATCCTGATGCAGACAATTGTATCCCCCAGCTTCATATTTCAGGATCAATGGGGTTGGACGGTTCTGCCCCTCTTGATGGCATTGATCGAGGAATTCCGTTAATGTTACCGGATAAGAAGCATTGTGGCCCAATTGTTCTAGCCATCGATTAGCTGTTATGGCAAGTTCCGGATACAATCCTTCGCGCAGCTGTTGAAGCAAAAATGGCAAGGGAGCGTTGTAATATTTGTACTCCCCGACCCCGAAGCGATATCTGGCCATGTCTATGGTCGTTCGAAAGTTACCTTCTTCCTCATAAGTGCTTATGATTTCCTTACATTCCGTATTACTTAACAAGCCTGGTAATTTGGCATAACCGTGCTCGTCCAGCGACTGCTGGATGAAATTCCAATCCAGATCAGCTAATCCTTGTGACAGATTCTCAGGCATGCTGTAAGCCTCCCTCTTTGCGCGTATCGTCGCATTCAAGTTCTAATACCTTCTGCGAACAGTATAACCCCGAAAATAAGCTTTTGTACGCATTCTCGAATGTAACAGCAAGATAACGAAATGATTTAATGTCGTTTTATGTTACAACTACAAAAGGGTGGTGAGTTGTCATTTACATGGGTGCAAACAGCATTGAGAAAAACGAGAATCAATCTTCCTACACATTATTAGGGGCTGATCGACGTCCTTATCAAAGCGGAGCTCCGGGTACTTTGGGAGGTTATCGACGCCAAAAAATATATGGCCGCCTAGATTGTCCCTCTGCACTTCGGGCCATAGCTCAAGGCGGATATGTTAACTATCGCGTATTTTTCGAGAATGAAGAAATCGCTATAGCCGCTGGGTACAGACCTTGTGCAGTTTGTTTACCGGAACAATATGCAAGTTGGAAAGCGGAACAATCGAAGGAGAGTTAATGAATCTAGCTGCTTTCCTGCCTATAACTGAAATAATTTATAAATATTCCTTTACAGGAATATTCCTATTGTGGTATATTCAAATCACTAAGAACAAATACAATTTGGAGGATGATAATATGAATAACGCTAAAGAAACGAGCAACACACTCACATCCATTGCAGGTCAAGAGCTCCGTGTCACCCGTGTCTTTCATGCGCCGCGAGAACTGGTTTTCAAGGCTTGGACAGATCCGGAGCATTTGCCGAAATGGTGGGGACCCAAGGGCTTTACGAATACGGTTCAAGAAATCGATGTTAGACCAGGCGGGGTATGGCGTTACATTATGCACGGTCCGGACGGCGTCGATTATGATAATAAAATCACCTACCACAAGATCGTAAGCCCAGAGCAACTTGAATACTCCCATGGCGACGGCGATGAGGACGAACAATTTCATGTGACGGTCACGTTTGCCGAGCAAGCTAATTCGACGACAGAGCTCACCATGACGAGTCGATTCAAATCAGCTGCTTACCTTGAAAAAGTGGTCAAGGAATACGGGGCTATCGAAGGCGCTAAATCGACACTTGATCGTCTCGAGGAACAACTGGCCACTATGTAAGGAGCAAAATCACTATCAAATTATAAATTGAAGGGAGTAATAAATTCATGAAAAAAACGATAGTTATGTATTGGATTTTCACAGCTTTATTGGTAATCTTGATGGGCATTGGTGCTATCCCGGATATCCTCTATGCATCAGATGCGGTTGTCTTATTTGCTCATTTAGGCTATCCCTCTTACCTCCTGCCCTTTCTGGGCGTGGCCAAATTATTAGGTATTTTAGCGATACTGATTCCCGGCTTTCCGAGAATTAAGGAATGGGCTTATGCCGGGCTTACATTTGACCTTGTGGGTGCGATGTATTCAAGTATCGTGGTGGGCGATCCTGTCGGCGGCTTGGTGTTTTTCATCATCGGATTTGTTGTCATCGGAGGGTCCTATATGTGCTATCATAGGAAACAAAGAGCTGCATCATTAAGTCAGCCACCACGCTTAGCGGCATAAACAAACTCCCTTGCCTGGTATATGTTGAAGGAAGGAGTGCATGAACATGGGCTTGATCACAGCAACCTGGAGCGCACTAGCAGAGCCCAACCGATTGCACATCGTCGAACTCCTGCGGGGCGGTCCCCTCACCGTAGGGGAAATCGCCGAGCGCCTCAGCCTCCAGCAGCCACAAGTTTCCAAACATCTCCGCGTCCTAAGCGACGCGGGGTTTGTTGAAGTACAGCCCAGCGCCAATCGGCGCATTTATAAGCTCCGGGCTCAGCCCTTCATAGAAATGAACACCTGGCTGGAATCTTACCGCCGCATGTGGGAGGAGCGCTTCGATCGATTGGACGATTATTTGAACGAATTGCAGGGAAAGGGGAAGCAGTAGGAGTTCTCTCCCCGTTCCCGTATAAAAAGACAAAAACCGCGCAGCATCATGGCTTTGCAGTTCTTGTCTTTTTTATTTTCTATCGATAATATCTTGTGTGTAGAAGTCTACTCCCTTAAATCGAAAAATTTTTCATCAATGGCATGATAAAAGAAATTACTCCCATACCCAACTTAAAAAAGCTGCCTATGTTACCAAAGAAACCTCCACCCCCAGCATTACCTGTTGCAGGACCACCTTTACCAAGACCACCCAGTAATCCGTTAGAGCCTCCTCCAAAAAGTCCCCCAGAACCCCCGCCACCAAGAAGGCTAAGCATGTTTCCTATTCCGCCTCCGCCAAGTAAGCCTCCCAAACCTCCTAAATTGGATATTTGTGCTTTAGCTTTGTCTTTATTTCGGGGGAGCTTCCGATTTCCCTTGAAGCCTTGAAGAATGACTTGATTGCCTTGTAATTCGTTTAGCACTCCGTAATACAGAGAACCATCCTTGAGCACTACACATACCGGTGTCCCTAAGTTCTCTTTAACTTGCGAAGAGATAGAGGGCAATGATGCAGGAATGGCTTTTTGTCCGACTTTCACGCGTCCGTTCTTTTTTTCACGCTGATGTAAAGTTTTCATTCCCTGCTCACTCATCCTTTTATATGAAATAACTTCTTGTCATCTTATGTTGATTCTTCAAGTTTGGACTATACTCTCTTGAATCCCTATCACTCCATTTGTCGTTTAAATCTGTAATTGGTCGGTCATCGTCTCTATGATTGACACCGCCGTATGTATAAAGAAAAGGCATGTGAGTCGTGTGATTTTCCACTACGTTATATGTATACGTTCGGTACATAGTTCTTGCTTGGACGTGTGCCACTGGGAGGCAACTGCCGAGCAAAAGCGCAAACGTATCGTAATCACTTACGCAGAATAAATAGCCAGATTAAGGGTGACTTTTTTATATGATTGGAGCTTACTATCCCATCAAAATAATAACCAGACATAGCTGTACGGAAAGCCCAGATACATTGGTGTTACCATAGGATAGGGTGCATAAGAATAACCTAAAATAGGGCCAAATAATTGCGTTCCTTGATGTGGATTTTGATAATTTATTTTGAGACCAGTTATTCCAGGTGGCCACACCGTTCCAATATTCCCAACTGCCACAGGTCGCCCAAAAATCATTTCATTTGCAATGTTTTCCATTAGCATTCATTAGTTCACCCAACTTTTATTACAATCTTATGCTAGCGTATGCATTGTAGGGTGCTATTGCCATCTTCTTTTGGGTATCAAATACTTTGCGGCACTTGCGTTTTTATTTGCCATACCGTTTTTTGGGTTCCCGTTTTTCTTTTAATTAAGTAAGTAAATTCTATGTAACCAAGAAAGACGGCGGCCATTATTGGCTTCCGTCTTTCTTGTTGGATTAAGGTATATTAAATTACAAAAGCTGATGTGATGATTACCAAAAGAATAAAAAGAACCAGGACAAATGCGCTTGAACGCCCATAACCGTCACCATAACCTACTCCGCTCATGTTTACTCATTCCCTTCCGTGTGATTTTCCACTACGGTATATGTATACGTTCGGTACATATCGCTTGCTTGTATATATGACACGGAGCAACCGCATAAATGCAAAAATCGGAAGTGGACATCATCTCTCTTATTCTTTAACTGAACCAAGCATAATACCATGAATGAAATATTTCTGTAAAAATGGATATAAAATGAGAATCGGCATCATAGAAATGAAAATTTTTGCCGCATTCATCGTTTTAGCAGAAACATTTTGCAATTTTACCAGCTGCTCTACGGTCAGTTTACTTGGGTCAATCTTGACGATCAGCTGTTGAATAGGTCTGTAACGGGTAAAATCGATCTATTGCTTTCACAAATTAATCCGCACTTTATCTATAACACGCTAAATACGGTCATTTACTTAGCAAGAAAACAGCGACACCATGATATTACGGAGATGATGACAGCGTTTATTCATATTCTGCAAGATGCAGTACGAATCGGGAATAACGAAGTGTACTCTTCCGTCGAGAAAGAAGTCGGCATTATTCAGGACTATACAAAAATACAAAAATATCGATATCGTGATCAATTTGAATTGTACTTGGACATCGCTGATAACGTATCTGCCATTGATATGCCAAAAAATATCCTACAGCCTATTATTGAAAATGCCTTATTCCACGGTATACTCCCTAAAGAAACGAAGGGTATGATTACCTTATCTATCCACCTCGAGAATGATCGACTAGTAGTGATTATAAGCGATGATGGTGTAGGAATGACACCGGAAGCTATAGAGTCAATGGCTCGAAATGGCAACGCTTCCTATTCCCGTGAAGGACGCATAAGAAATATTGGGTTAACCAATGTAAAGAAGCGCTTAGAATTACTATTCGGAAGTGGA
This sequence comes from Paenibacillus germinis, assembly GCF_013141785.1. Taxonomy (NCBI): domain Bacteria; kingdom Bacillati; phylum Bacillota; class Bacilli; order Caryophanales; family Paenibacillaceae; genus Paenibacillus; species Paenibacillus germinis. The sequence continues at coordinate 39,242 of NZ_WHOC01000121.1, read as the reverse complement.
TATTTTCTGACTATTGATAGTATCCCACAAGAAGGTACTTCGTTAACTATCCATACCCAACTCAAAATAGGTCTGGTACCATGCTAATTTAACGAACACAGTCAGGTTACAAATGTAGGATTACAGCAGTACATTATGTGCTTTATTTTAAAAATCTAATTGTTCGGTGACAATTAAGTTTTGAAGTGCAAGAAACCAGCAAACTCAAGGGCAAGGGTTTGCTGGTTTTTCTTTTAAAATCTATTTACAAATTAAGTTATGAAGTGGTGTTTTCCCTTATAAAACCTGAATTAGCTGCAATTGGGATAATTCCGAGAATTTGCAAGTATGGGAAGAAAGGAGCCTTAATAGGCAGTTCCTCACCAGGTTTGTCTTACCATTGTTTTCTGAATCTACCACTAAGAATTCACCGCCTGCATTGATCCATAGAACCACTGCCAACATGATACTAATGGCTAGATCATCCGGTTATCCATAGCTTTATTGATTTTTCATGACTTCTTTAAATGTCCGTATGATAAAATCCAAATCTTCATCAGTCGATGAAAGCGGAGGCGACAATGTGAGAACGTTGTTGTACCCAGGCACCGTATCGCCATTCCGACCGATGATCAATCCTTTGGCCTTGCACTCCGCAATAATCTTGCCGATGGCCGCAGGCGAAAGCGGCTCTTTCGTTTCTTTGTTTTCAACCACTTCGATCCCCATCAGGAAGCCGAAGCTACGTATGTCTCCTACGAGCCTATGCTCCAGAAGTTCAGCCATTTCCGCTTCTAATCGTTGTCCGAGTTGCCTGGAGCGCTCGACCAAGTTTTCTTTTTCCATAATTTCGAGGTTTTTGAGTGCCAAAGCACAGCAAGCAGGGCTTCCTCCGAACGTATTTACATGCCGAAGATGGCTGAATTCGCCTTGTTCTTTGAATACTTCATAAATATCTTTGCGAACGGCTGTCGCAGATAGCGGAAGGTATCCGCTTGTCAAGCCTTTAGCCATCGTCACGATATCCGGCTTCACGTTATAATTCATATGCCCGAATTTCATGCCTGAACGCCCGAATCCGCAAATGACTTCATCGATAATAAGCAGAACGTTATACTTCTTGCAAATTCTTTGCACCTCGTCAAGGTATATGGGTTCCGGTACGATGACTCCGCCGCCGGTAATTGCCGGCTCCATGATGACCGCGGCAATCGTATCCTTGCCTTCCCATATGATTCTCTCTTCGATCTCCCTCGCGCAGAGGAGATTGAAATCTTCAACCGACATTCCTTCTGGACGACGGTAGCTATCCGGCGGACGCACATGGAGGAATCCCCCGCCAAGCGGCTCATACATGAACTTGCGAGAAGCCTGCCCCGTTGCAGCGAGTGCCCCCATCGAGTTTCCATGATAAGCACGATAACGGGAAATAAATTTTTGCCTGCTTGGTGAACCGGTTTGCTGATGGTATTGTCTGGCGATCTTAAAAGCCGTTTCATTTGCATCCGAGCCGCTGTTGGAAAAAAAGATAACGTACTCGCCTTCGAGCCATTCGTTCAGCTTTTCTGCCAATTGAATCGCTGGAAGATGACTTTGCGAAAGCGGGTAATAAGCCATCGTTTTTAACTGCTCATAGGCAGCTTCCGCCAATTCCTGTCTTCCGTAACCGACATTCACACACCAGAGACCGGACATCGCGTCCAGATAGCGATTGCCATTCATATCCTCAATCCAGGAACCGTTTCCTTGCGTGACGACCATCGGCGCTTGATTCGGATTGTATGGCGACATCGCATGCCATAAATACTGACGATCTTTTGCTGAAATTTCCGCACTATTTAAGTTATCAAATAAAGACATGTCCCCTCAACCCTTTCGCATTAATAACGAGCCGTCAACATTTTCTTCCGTGTGTAGAACTCAACGCCGTCGCGCCCGTTAGCATGCAAATCTCCGTAGAAAGACTTCTTGTATCCGGAGAATGGGAAGAAGGCCATCGGCGCTGGTACCCCAATATTCACGCCTAACATCCCCGCATCGATGTCCTCGCGGAACTCGCGAACCGCCTTGGCGCTGTCCGTGTAGATGCAAGCCCCATTCGCAAATTCGGAAGCGTTGGCGATCTCAATCGCTTCCGTCAAATCATTGGCTCGAACGATCGAAAGAACAGGAGCGAAGATTTCATCTTTCCAAATTTGCATATTGACTTTGACATGATCGAAAATGGTCGGTCCAACAAAGTAACCTTCGCCGTTTACCGCTGCGTCTTTACTTCCGTCTCGCACGAGTTCTGCACCTTCCGACTCGCCGATTCCAATATATTTGAGTGTTCTTTGTTTATTATCCTCACGAATGACAGGACCCAGGAAAATACCTTTTTCCTTGCCGTTGCCTATTGTAATCTGATCTGCCGCTTGCTTCAGTCGTTCAACTAGCTTGTCGGCGATATCGCCAACCGCAACGACTACCGCGCAAGCCATGCAGCGTTCACCCGCTGAGCCAAAAGCACCGTTAATGATTTGGATCACCGTATTGTCTAGCTCTGCATCCGGCATAACGATGGAATGATTTTTCGCTCCCGCTAGCGCCTGAACCCTCTTGTTGTTCGCACTAGCGGTTTTGTATACGTATTCGGCAACAGGCTGAGAACCAACAAATGAAATTGCTTTTATATCTTCATTTTCTAGCAGACCATTAACGACATCTCGCGCGCCATGTACGATGTTTAAGACGCCGTCAGGCAAGCCCGCTTCTTGGAACAGTTCAGCCAGTCGGTTCGCGAGCAAAGGAGTACGTTCGGATGGCTTCAACACGAACGTATTTCCGCATGCGATAGCAAGCGGGAACATCCAACATGGAACCATCATAGGGAAATTAAACGGTGTGATTCCCCCTACAACACCGATCGGATATCGATACATCCCCGATTCAAGCCCAGTAGCAATATCTGGAAGCTGCGACCCCATCATCAGCGTCGGAATGCCTGCAGCAAATTCAACGCATTCAATACCTCGTTGTACTTCCCCATAGGCTTCTTGATAACTTTTACCATTCTCCAAGGTTACGATCTTTGCCAACTCTTCCCAGTGCTCCACGAGAAGCTGTTGATAACGGAACAAGAGATGAGCTCTTTTTGGCACGGCGGTTTTCTTCCAGCTAGCAAACGCTTTGTTTGCCACCTCAGCCGCTTTGTCCACATCTTCCTTGGAAGAGAAAGGAACATAGGCAATAATTTCGCCTGTCGCCGGGTTGGGCACTTCTTCATAATGAGAACCGCTGAATTCAACCCATTTACCACCGATAAAATTTTTCAAATATTTCACTTCCGTCTTAACTTGTGCCATAAGGCACCTCCCCGTTAGATCAAAGTCTGCCATTTTAATAAAATGCAGCAATCGTCTTATTTATATCTTTGAAATACAATTTCGCCATCAAGAACGGTAAGATCCACTTTCACATCTTTAATTCGTTCCTGCTGAACATTGAGGATCGGCTCACTCAGGATAACCAGATCCGCCAACTTGCCCGTTTCAATACTGCCTTTGATGTTCTCCTCAAAGCTTGCATAGGCCCCGTTCCATGTGTATAGTTTGATCGCTTCGAGCACCGAAATGCGTTGGTTTTCGCCGACAAGTGTACCGGATGCCGTCTGTCTATTAACCGCCACATGAATCCCAAGCATAGGATTGTAATGGGTGACTGGGCAATCCGAGCCCGCTGCCGCAATGATCCCGTTATCAATGAAATCACGGGCCGAATACATTTGGTTAACGCGGTCACCGTAATTTTTGATGTACCCCTCGCCAAACTCGTAAGGGAACGGCGGATTTGGAACTGGAATGACACTAAGATTCTTCATGCGAGCAAGCAAATCTGGCGGTGTAATCCCGGAATGCTCGATGCGATGACGATGATCGTCGCGCGGATGCTTCTTGAGCGCTTCCTCGATACAGTTCAGCACCATTTCGACGGCACGATCGCCTTGTGCGTGAGCCGTAAGCTGGAACCCCTGCTCATGCGCTGCACCAAGCACCTCGTTAAGCCTCTCTTGCGTAAAATACAGAATGCCGTGATCGTTAGGATTGCTCGTATACCCTTCTCTAGTCGCAATTGTTGGTCCGCTGCTGCTGCCGTCGGTAAAAACTTTGGCCGGACCTACGCGAAAGCGCTCGTCCCCAGTTCCTGTAATGACGCCAGACGCTACCATTTTTTCCACGAAGCCTTCCGAATTGTTGAGCGCACCCACCATTGCGTAGATACGAACCTGCACAGCACCTAATTTAACGGCCTTTTGCATCACGCGGAAATCGTCCGGACCGTTAAAACCCGCATCATGAATACTTGTAATCCCTGCCTCGATAAAATCGTCAGAAGCCAGCCTGATTCCTGTCAGCAGTTCTTGCTCCGTATAGGAAGCAATCATGTCCACCGCCGACTTCGCCGTTTCGACGAGCACACCGTTTGGGACCCCATTCTCGTCGCGACCGATACGTCCACTGTCTGGATCAGGCGTATTTTCATCAATACCGGCCAGTTCCAGCGCTTTGCTGTTCACGATCGATATATGGTGACAAGTTCTCGTAATCATGATCGGTTGATCTTTGGAAATTTCGTCAAGTTCCCATCTTGTCGGATAACGCTGCTCAGCAATTTTCGTATCGTTAAAGCCAAATGCACGTATCCATTGTCCTTTAGGTGTTCGTTCTGCCAACTGCTTCAGCTCGTTCAAAACATCCCCAATTGACTGAATATGAGGCTGCTTACAGCTTACAGCGAGCTTGGCAGTGCCCCAAGAAAGAATATGCAGATGCGCATCAATGATCCCGGGGAGCAAGCTCTTCCCCATCAGATCAATCTGCTTAGTTTCTTCCCCAATCCAAATATTCATTTCATCATTTGATCCAACAGCGACAATCCGATTCCCTTTGACTGCAACAGCTTCTACGATTCGATTGGATCGATCTACCGTGATGACTTGCCCATTATGAAATACCAGATCTGCCCACATAAAATCACCCCTAAAAAATTCCTTCAACTAGTTGTTTGGAAGTTTTGCTATTTCATTATTTCCCAGTGAAGTTGCAGCAGATTTGCCCGTCACTAAACTTACGATTATCGTTACGATGATGTTCAGTAGCAAAGCAATTACACCAATATTCAAGTCCTGAATCCATTGCGGAAGCGAAGGGAATAACTGTGGCATCGTAATATTCGTTGCAGTTACATAAGCCACACTAACTACGCCGACGATCATTCCCGCACCCGCACCATACTTGTTCACAAAATTATTTTTCATTAAGCTGAAATATAAGGCAGGAGCCAGCTGCGTTACAAAGCTATACGCCATTAGAAGCAATGTCACAATTGTAGATCCGCCATTGAAGGTAAAATAGATCGAAATCAATGCGAAGACAGGAACCAAATATTTAGCCAGCGACATAACCTGCTTATCCGTTGCCGTCGGTACAACCGTCTTGTAAACATTTTTTGCAATCAACGTACTTGCTGCCATCAGTAGCATAGAGCCTGGAACTAAAGCTGCAAGCAGCCCGGCCGCGCCGATCAATCCGACAAACCAAGGATCAAATGTCATCGTAGCAATCTTAAGTAAGGCAAGATCAGCCGCTGGACCTTTTAACCCCTGTACTTGTCCAATCGCTGTATAGCCAACGAAGAAAACGAAGAGCAATACCAGACTATATATCGGACTAATGACCGTATTTTTCCGAAGCGCTTTGGCACTTCGAGCTGAGGCTACACCGCCGAAGGCATGCGGCCACATATGGAAACCAAACACAGTCATGAGAACTGTAGAAATCAACCATGACATGCTGAGCCCCTTTTCAGGAATAGCCAAAAATCCTGGTTTAGCGGCATCTACTGCTTTAAACATTTCCCCTAATCCGCCATAGTAATGGTAAGGAATATAGAGTCCGATGAATACAACAATGCCCAGAATTAAGAAATCTTTAATAACCGCTGTCCATGCCGATCCATGAATACCTGAAATCATCACATATACGGTAACCGCAATCGCTCCGATCCAAATCGCTGCACCTGAAGATATTGTTCCATATGAAGCCTCTGAAACGATAATGCCAAGCCCCTTGAGCTGAAGGACAAAGTAAGGAATGATCGAAATAACCCCGACTATAGCTACAAGAACACCCATAAATGAACTTTTATATTTGCTTTCATAAAAATCAGACGACGAAACGAGATTTTTCTCTTTCGCGTATTTCCAGATCATCGGAAGAACGAAATAACCGAGCACATACGCCAATGACATATACATGATGACGTACATGGCCGGTCCGCCTTTTCCGTAAGCCCAAGAGCTTGCCCCAAGGAAAGTAAACGTGGTATAGATTTCACCAGCCATCAGCAAGAAAACAAACAGAGAACCAAAGCCTCGACCGCCAACGGCCCATTGCTCCATACTCATCTTCTTGCCTTTCGTTGAACGAATCCCTAAATAAATCGATAGAAGCAAAAACGCGAAAATGATAAAAAGTGCACTGTTCATTACTCTTCGCCTCCCTCAGTAGCATTAGCTGGATCAAGCTTGTAAATCAGAACTAAGCAAGCTGAAGAAAGAACAGCCCACAACACTACCCAAAACAAAATAAAAGGCATTCCAAGAATGAACGGCTGCACTTTATTGACAAGCGGTAATAAAACCAACATACCAACAAACGGCAACAGCGCTAAGAAATGAATGAGTTTCACGTTGAATCCCCCCAAAAAATCGTTTATATAGTAAGCGCTTTCTTGTCCTGATCTTAATATGGTTCTGTTTTGAATGCAATTTCCTTTAGTGGACCCTTAATGGGCAAGGAAGCTGATAACGGAAACGATTCAGTCTTGTATCGGACACATTTTTTGCATATACTTTCAGTGTGTAAGCCAAAAATAATCTATTTACAACTGACAGGCTTTGCCCTTACGCAGAGTAACCGTTGCAATGGAGGGGTGGGATGAATGAGCATGAAAGTATTGATCGTAGGACCAGAAGACTTAGTTAACATAACCAAAGAGACCGCAAAAAAATATGTAGAGCTTGAATTAATCCCGGTCATCTACGATTCCCCCTCTCAAGTTGTTACCCTCATTGAGCAGCATCATCATCTTTGTGATATTCTTTTGCTTACAGGCTCAGCCCCGTATCTCATTGCCAAAAATAATTGGATCAAACGCAAGACAGAATTCAATAAGCCGATTCTATATATCGCGCTTACAGAAGCATCGATTTATCGCGTCCTATTCAAAATTACGAATGATATGCATATGCAAGCCAAGCCATTTTCGGCCTTTAGTAGTGACTATACGGAATCAGAATTTAGAAAATGTTTGGATGAACTGGGAATTTCTAATATACATATGTTTATAAAAGATAGCACAATCGGCGTAAATACGGACGAGCTCACCTCCTTTCATTACCAATTGTGGAAAGAAAATAAAGTGCAAGCCGTAATTACAGCTTACTACGCCGTATATCAGCAACTCTTGAAACTAGGTGTACCCGTTTACCGGCTGGACCTGTCCAAATCATCGATCGAAAATACGCTGCAGCGGGTTCTACTCGAAGGAAAAAGAATGCATCAGGCTAAAAATCAAATCGCTGTAAGCTACCTTGGCTTCCATGATCCGAATCATGCCGACTATCGAACGGCCGAATTCGAGCAAATGATCGAGTCTTACGGGGAAGAAGTACTGGCTGTCATTGATTGGACGGAAGAAGGCTATTTACGCTTCGTGACAACCCGCGAGGAAATTGAGAAAAACACGAAACAATTCAAAGAAATGGCAATTTTGCAAGATATCGAACATGCTTTTAAAATCGTCACTTATTTAGGAATCGGCTTCGGCCATACGCCCAAGGAAGCGGAATTAAAAGCACACGATGCCATGATGAAGGCTAAGTCGACCCGAGAAGCTAGCTGCTATATCGTGGAAATTGATGGAAAAGTTTATGGACCGATCGGGATGTCAACGAACTTGAACTATTCATCTCGAAGCGGTAATGCTGAGCTCTTGCTTATTGCGAAGAAGGCGGGCATCAGCATTGGCACGCTCAATAAACTAATCTCCTTTTGCGAACAATCGGGAACGACGAAATTGACGACCGTTGACCTTTCAATCGGTTTTGGCATCACACTGCGAAGTGCCCGTCGAATTCTTAGCAACCTGGAGCGGCATAATTTTGCCAAGATCATTGGTGAAGAACAGCCTATTAACAAGGGGCGGCCTCGTCAAATTTATAAATTAACGCTGCAGCTTTAAGAGCGTGTTCGGTGACAATTAAGTTTTGAAGTGCAAGAAACCAGCAAACGCAAGGGTTTGCTGGTTTTTCTTTTAAAATCTATTTACAAATTAAGTTTTGAAGTACTTCTTACAAACCATTGCTCTCAGCTCTCGCTGTAAGGGTCTACCTTATTACGAAATGCAATAACAAAATAATTCAGTTGAACTGCAAAATATTCGTCACCGGCAAATAATCAACGCCACTCTTGCTTAGATTTGAAGGTACCATAAGTTGTTTACCATCAGGACTCCATAGGATATCTCCGTCGAAACGCTCGCATTCGAATATCGATGAAGTGCTTCCGCTTTTCAGATCGAGAACATACACTTGATTTTCGCCGCCCGCCATAGTGGTTCCATATGCAAGTTTTGAACCGTCTGGCGACCAGGACATCTGTTCAATATGGGTGGCTTTAGCCACTACGTTACCTAACTGCTTCCCCTCCGAGTCGATCAGGGTCATCTCGTACTCGGAAGATTCCGAAGAACTCTTTTTGATCAAGGCAATCTTTTGCCCGTCCGGTGACGGTCGAAATCGCAAGACGTCCTTGCTAACCGTAGTAACCTGTGGCTTATGCAAATCACGAAGGGCGATATAATTTAGATTATGTATACCGTTTGGATAATCGCTTTCTTGAAAATACAAGCGATTATCGGCTTTAACGGTATTTTCGGTATATTTCGAATTGTCCTTATTCATTATTCGGCTTAGCTCTGGCATAGGGGTAACGGCGCCATTCAAATCAACCATCACGACTCCCCCATCTCCGATACCGCCTTTATACAGAACGTGTTCATTATCCAGCCAAAGCCCTTCTCCCGATACTGCTTCAAAGGAAACGGGCTTAACATGCGAGGATTCGATATTCTCAATCGTGTGCCTGGCTTCTATATTTTCGCCGGTTTGGGTGCGATTTACGACATAAATGTGCTTTTGATTGGGCGACAACAGGCGAGTCTCTTGAGAATTCCATGATTTTTCGTCTTTCGTTTCGCCCGACAGCAAATCACGTACGCCCTCGCTTTCTCTGTTTTTGATAGATTTGATATATACGATCTCCCGGTTGGAAATCCATTTTACGCCCTTAATGCCTTCAAGCCGATCCATTTTATTAACCGACATTATTATTTGCGGGTTCAAACTTGATGCATTCATCACCGACAACGCCTGACCTGACTCTTCCACTATTGTTCGTTTTTCTCCACCAGTGCTGCATGCTGAAAGGGCTATTGCCAGAACGGGGCACACGATCCAACGTTTTTTCATCGCTGTTCACCTCTACTTCAGTTGGTATAGGGCACTGCATTACCTTTATAGACGTTTCATTGAACATATTTGTTCCGATATCTTCTGAGTTTGATGGTTTTTGTAAAACAAATTCAACAGTCATTAATAATGTCCACTTGCATTAAACTGCCGTCCCTCGGTTGAGAAAAGGCAGCCGATCTCTTGCCGGCTGCCTTCATGCTTTATTGATTGAACTATAGCTCCTCGTTAGCGGAATAACATATACGAAATTCTGATATTTTTGTACAACAGTCTTAATGTTTGATTTTCCTTGGAGTTTTTTTAAATGTCAATATAAGTAAACTCGAGCATTTTTGAGCCTATACCCTGTCCCTGTAACTCAGATTTAAAAAAGATTTCTTCAATTAATTCCTTACCTCTCCACTGTGCCTCGATTGCATGAAACGACGGTTAATCGCAGCAGAAACCGACATCCGCCCTCAAATAAAGGGCGCGATGTCGGCTTTAAACTTAACGGCCAAACTCCTTATCGATTATTTTATTGTGAGCCGGCGCCACTTCCGGTGCTACCGAGTTGATGCACGTTACCAAAATATGCTGCCCGCCTAGAGATCCGACGGCTCTCGATTCAAATCCGAAAGTACCGCCGGCATGCCCCCAGTATGATTGCCCGTCCGCTGTTTTTATTTCATAAATCCCTAGTCCGACTTTACCTATAGGTGAATCTACTGTCGTGAGCAGTTGGAGAAGATCGGCTCAAGTCAGGAAAACTACCCGTACGGGCTTACGAAACGCGAGATGGAGATTCTGGAGCAACTGTCGAGCGGACTGCGCTACAAATCGATCGCCGCCAAGTTATTTTTATCGGAGGGAACGATCCGCAATTACTGCTCGATTCTCTACTCGAAGCTCGACGTCAACAACCGCGAAGAAGCCATAGAAATGGCGCGAACGAAGAATATCGTGTAGGCGCTGGAGAATTTTCCGATGGTACTCACGATATAGATCATTAAGGTTAAGATTGAAGAACTGAACTGGCGTTTGGATTGAGCCAAATTCGCACCGCTAATTAGGTAACCCTGCTGTTTTTGGCAGCGAAGCGGGTATATTCAGCAGCTCCGGCACGGTAACGAAGGTATAGCCCTGTGAGCGCAGTTCCGGTATCATTTGATTAAGCGCTTGTATTGTATTATCCAGATTCCCGTTCTTGCCGCCGGCCGAATGCTGCAAAATGATCCCTCCAGGATAGACCTCTTTACGAATAACCTTCATAATTTCCGTAACCGACAAGCCCGACCAATCCATGGAGTCAACGGACCAATTCACGATCGAGATGCCCATATTGTGAATAGTTAGTACTTTGTCCTTATCTAAGGCGCCATATGGCGGTCGAAAGATGGACGGACGATAACCCACAATGGCATTTAATTGGTTCTGCGTATCGTTGATCTGCTTTATGACCTCTTTCATAGTGATCTTGCCAAAATCCGGATGGGACCATGAATGGTTGCCGATCGCATGGCCTTCCTTACTAATCCTCTTTACCACTTCTGGATAAGACTTTACCCGGTTGCCAATCATGAAAAATGTCGCTTTGATCTCGTTTTTTTTCAATATGTCTAGAATCTTTGGCGTCGTTTTATTATCTGGACCGTCATCGAAGGTTAGAGCCAACTGTTTTTGCTCAGAGGATCCGTTATAAAACACTGCTTTCTGTGGATGCTCCGCAAAATATTTCTTCAAGCCGTCAACGATGGCATGGGCCGCACGGTCTTGACCTTCTTTTCCGAGGATGACAGCTTCTTCTTTGGGGTTCGTCATATAGCCGACTTCTATTAAAATTGCCGGCATGTTACTGAGAGAAAGTACCATTAACTTATCATTTTGCACACCACGGTCCCTGAAGCCCATTGCTTTTACAACATTACTTTGAATGATCTGAGCCAGTTGAATACTTTTGTCATAGCGGTAAAACGTTAAAGTCCCGCCAGCAGACTTATCTTCATACGTGTTCCCATGGATTGATATAAAGGCATCTGCTTTCATATTGTTGGCCATATTGGCCCGGTCTTCCAATGGGATAAATGTATCATCGGTTCGGGTCAAATGCGGGTCAAATATGTCCTCTTGTTTGAGCAGATCGTATACTTTCAAAGAGAGGGCGAGTGTGATTTTTTTTTCATAACTCCCGCTAGCACCTTTAGCACCCGGATCTTTACCTCCGTGACCTGGATCGATGACAATGGAATAAACTCTCTTTGATTTCGTTTCTTTTAATGCTAAACCCGGTGGATTCAGCGATTGCGTTTCTTTAAGTTCTATGCTTGGTGGACTAATCGATGGGGTTGAAGAAGTCGGGTGCTGATTTTGATTGTCAAAGGCGGCAACCAGTAAGGATCCGCCCAGCAATAGTAAACCGAAAAGAAATACAACAAATCTAACACGCCGAATTTTAAGTCTTCTCCTCTTTGGGTGCATGTTGTCCTCCTATTGGTGTTTTTGTAGTACTACTTAATTATAAAGAACTGATGTTTCTATCAATTCTCCAACTTGTAAACAAATTGTATCTATTAAACTAGCAGGCAAAAAAAACGGCCATCACGATTGCAACCGTGATGGCCGTTTGTAAGTTACCTTTTATTTGAACTCAATGATGAATTGAAATCTACTCATCGCACTGTTCTTGGACTGGGCATCGAACGATTTCCAGCCACTCAAATAAATCTTTTTGCCGTCCGGACTCCAGTCGATTTGGTCCGAACTCATTGACCGATTTCGTCCAACTTGTAAACGATTTGTGTAAATGACACACTAAATTCTTTATGAACCTTACTGGAGACTGTTTTCTTTTTTATTTACCTCATCTATCCGTTCACGGCGAAAGAAAGCCTATAAACCAATCATCCTTGAAAAAAAACCTCCTTATCCCTATTCCGGACAGGAGGTATTGCAACAAAAAGATAATCATTTGAATTCAATGACCAGACTTTGGGACTTCGGCGCTGTATACTCCTTTAAATTTCCCTGCTGGTTTAGCTTTGAACTGATGATCAGCAATTTACTGTTATCCGGGCTCCAAACCATTTGATAGGGTATGATTCCCTTATAGATTTGTTTCATATTCAACACATTGTTGCCATATATACTGGCGGCATAAACAGAATCGCCGCCCTGCGTATATACAATAAGTTTGCGGTCACTCGAAAGGCGAAATCGTCCGATATCATTCAGCAAAACCGAAAGTGCATCATTGCGCTGATCGTACGCATACAATGCCCCGTCGGTCCCTACAAAAGCGATTTGATCTTGATGAATCCATTCTATCCAGTCTTCACTGCTTATGGAATGACGGTATTGGCTGATGAATTCTTTCCCCCTCAATTCACCCAATTCCAGCACCGAGTCTTGACCCGATCGCTTGACAATGGCCGCGTCTTCACCATCATCCGAAATATAGATCGAAGAAGTGAATTCGTTCTGTTGCACAAGCGGAAGAGAGTACCGTCTCGCGTTTCCTTCTGTCGTATCGTAGACGCTTAGCTGAGTGGCCTTTTCCACTTCGTTGTCAATTGTATAAAAGAGGAAGCGGCCGTTGCTCGACCACGACATCCGCACATTTAAGATTTGCTTGCTTTTCGTGGTTTCAATAAGTGTATTTCCGCTGTCACCAAGAGAATGCAAGTTCAGTTGCATTACATTGCCGGACACACTTATATAAGCTACATTTCGCCGATCCGGCGACAAGACGAGGCTGTTCTGGGGATAGGTGAATACGCCTACCTCGGACAATTTCTGTCTGGCGGTATACGGCTCATTCACTCGATCCAAACGGGACCGGGACGGATACTCGGGCGTAAACGCGAGCAGTGCATTGGCGTCGATCCATCCAATCGGATATATGCCTTCCCCTTGTCCATCCAGTACGGAATAGATCGTTCGCACCGTAAAAGGCGAAGCTTCTTCGCCGGACGGCTGCTGCTCCGCATCATTCAAAATAATGGTTTCCGTCCGTGGCGCTCCCAGGCAGCCCGTCAGCAAAAAGCAGAGAGTCGCAAGTAATGCATACAGGCAGGTTCGTCTTTTCATCGTCATCCCCTCTTAAGCTTTCGCGAGCGGAAAGTCCATATCCACATTCGTATGCCCGTTATCGCTTGATATCCAGATGCGGCCCCGGTGCTCGTCCACAATTCCTTTGCATATACTGAGACCGAGTCCGACACTTGCCGATTCCGTGTAGGCATGTCCTGCCCTATAATATGGTTCAAAGATTTTTTCCAAATTGTCTGCGCTTATCGTCTCCCCTTGATTAGATACGATCATTCGGACCCGATCGTCCTCCACGCTGGCAATCACGATAATTTCGGTATGCGCGTACGAATATTTGATCGCATTATCCAACAGGTTGATAAATAACTGCCGCAGTCGATCCGACTTGCCGCGAACGAAAAGCCCTTTTTCCGCTTCGCAGCGAATGGTCTTCTTGTACCGTTGCGCTTTGATTGCCATCGTATCGCAAACGTCTAGCAAAATTTGCGCCGCGTCCACTGTTATATCCGTATGATGCGCTTCCATCGGCTTCGACTTTTCGAGCAGTTCCAAAACCATGGCATGCAGCCGCTTGCTTTCATCTACGATATGGTTCACCCCTTTTTGGAAAAGGGCTGGATCGTTGACTCCGTTCTTACGAATGATTTCCGCATATCCCATAATTGTGGTTAGCGGCGTTTTAAGTTCGTGGGTGACTTGATCGAAAAATCGTTTCCGATGATGAATCAATTCTTCGAGCCTGTCCCGATCTTTCTCGATGATCGCAAACTGTTCCCGAAGCTTCTTGATCATACTGCTGAAGTTGGCCGCCAGTTGACCGACTTCATCCTTTTGCTTAACCGCGATGCGAACGTGAAAATTCCCATTCATTACCTCCGTGGTAGCTTTCGTCAGCTTGCTTAGAGGAACGGTGATATGCCGCGAGAGGAGGTAGGAGAACAGGAACGCAGCGGCAAATACGGCCAGCGCAATCGAAAATATCGTACGCTGCATATAGCCGCTTTGCTCGTAGAGGGGAGTAAAGTCCTTGGCAAAGCGTACAATACCCACTTTCGTGCCACGGATCACGACTGGATAAGCAAACAAAACGGAAGCTTCCCGCTTGGCCCGTGTAAGGGTATACGCGGTCTTGCCTTGCCGCGCCAGCCGCAAATCTTCTCCGCTCGTCGTAAAGACTGCTTGATCGGAAGCAGCATAGAGCAACTCGCCCGTGAGCGAATACATCGCAACCCTGCTGGAAGCAGCATGCTGCAGCTCCGTTGCCGTCTCTTCGGCTATTTGCCCAAAATAAATCTCATCGCTCGTAAAGTGATGCGTCAGAAAAGATTGCTGGATAAAGCTGTTGCTGTTGTTTTTCAAATCCTGTAGCTGATTGTTCACGGTGTTTCGATTGCCGGATTCGATATTTACGGTCACCCATTGTTGAAGGATCAGGAAAAACACGCCAAAAATAATGAAAAAACCGATCATAAACTTGGTTCGAATTGTCCGTATCATATCACAAATCCGTCTGACTATTGAATTTGTAGCCGATGCTGAAAACCGTTGTGATCAAATCGCTAATATCCAGCTTTTTGCGCAACCGCTGAATATGCGTATCGACCGTTCTCGTATCCCCGGAGTAAAAGTAACCCCATACATCATCTAGAAGTTCTGATCGGGTATAAATTTTCCCTCTGTGCGTATACAGCTTGAGGAGAAGGTCGTATTCTTTGGGCGTCAATTCAATTTCCTTACCGTCCTTCCTGACCAATCTCTCACTGGTGACGATTTCGATATCCTTAAACCGCAAGACTGGCCCTCCGGCTTCCACAGCCTCCTCTTTACTCCGGTCGGCTTGATCGACTCGCCGAAGAATCGTGCGGATTCGGGCATTGACCTCTCTCATATCAAACGGCTTCGTGATGTAATCGTCCGCCCCGAACTCCAGCCCCAAAATTTTGTCGGTAATGTCCGATTTCGCGGTGATCATCAGAATGGGAATATTATAGGAAGCCGTCACTTTCTTGCAAATGTCCAACCCGCTCTGATCGGGAAGCATCCAATCGAGTATAAGCAAATCGGGATTGAACTCCGCAAGCACCTTCAATCCATCCCTACCCGTATGAGCTTTCTTCGTCTGGTGTCCTTCCTCGATTAAACCGTATTCCAATATATCCGCAATGGCGACTTCATCTTCAATAATGAGTATCCTGGTTTTTTTCATAAGGATTCCTTCTTAAAGATATATTGTATTCATCATATTATAACTTAGTATCGCACTCGCCGACCATCTTCAAGAGGATCGCTGCTCTCCACAATGATATTCACTTCCTTGTCCCAAAATTCAGCGTCGATAGCTGTTCGCTGATCGTCTGCACCGGAGACGGTGACGGATCTTTTGGTTGCATAATACACATTTCCGAGCGGTCCGGATCTGCTCTCCAGCGTAAATACATAGGCGCCATTCCTGTCTCGTCGCACCGCTTTGCTCGAAATAATAAGTGCCTCGTCGCCGACTGTCTTGGATAATTCCACCTGCACGCGATCGCCTTTGCGCAGAGATTCGTCATGAAGACTCACAAGCAGGCGATTCGACTCACGTACTGTGAGAGATTCGCCCGAAGAGGGCGAACTTGTTTGGGAGCCGTCAGTCGGCATGTCGCGTACATTCGGTGCGTTACCTGCTTCGATTTTCATAATCTGGCCTTGAACAATACGGCTGTTTTTACCAAGGGTCCGAATATTGAGAGGATCACCCTCGGCAAGCGCGGCTGCCAGATCAGCCGGCACCTGGATATCGAATCGAAGTCCTTTATCCGTGTAAAAAAGACGAATATCCGACGCTGTAGATGGAAGACCCTCGATGGCATTCACGGCTGTCACAATGCCGTCAAAAGGAGCCAAGAGCTCTCTTTTGGCCGACATCTGGGTTTGCAGCATTCGAATCCGTTTCTCCTGCGCGGCAATATCGAGTTTAACACTTTCCAATGCATGTTGGGCCGTGGCGATTGCAGCGGGATCTTCACCGCGAGCAGCTTGGATATATTCGTCTTCCAGTCGGTCCATGGGAAGCTTCATTTTTTTCAGTGCGTCTTGATCCGCCTCGATTTGCTGTTCCGCTTCGCTGTTGTCGTACTGAACCAAAATCTGCCCTTTACGGACTGCGTCTCCTTCTTTCACCAGCACTTTCATCGTTTTTAACCCCCCGGGGTTCGATAGATCGACTTCTATCGCGGACCTAAGGGTGGCAGTACCTTGAAAGGCGAGATCGAGCGTGCCGGAGACAGGTTGTTCCGTTATCACTTTCGGCAGCGTCAATGCGACCAAGGTGTTGCTGAACAGCGTCAAAGCGATGAGAAGAACGAAAAGCAAGCTAGCGATCAGAGCGATATTGCGCTTGCGTTTTTCCTGTTTCCCATTGTTTATCAGAGCTTCCATCACATTCACTCCTACCTTCAACTACCCTTTGATTCCGGAATGCTCGATGCCTTCGATCAAATACGTTTCGGCGTACAAAAATAGCAATACCATCGGGGCCATATACAGAACGGAAGCAGCGAAGATCACGCCTCGCTCTCTTTGTTGAATTTGCGATAAATAAAGCGACAGCGGATACTGGAACTCCTCCTTCAGGAAGATGAGGGGCTGCTCGACCATATTCCAGTAATCCACGAACAACAGAACGATCAATGCAGCCAATCCCGGCTTGATTAAAGGAAGGATGATACGGGCAAAAA
Organism: Paenibacillus germinis; assembly: GCF_013141785.1. Lineage (NCBI taxonomy): Bacteria > Bacillati > Bacillota > Bacilli > Caryophanales > Paenibacillaceae > Paenibacillus > Paenibacillus germinis. The sequence goes on along the minus strand of NZ_WHOC01000121.1, from coordinate 21,944 downwards.
TGATGGCGTGTCCCGCACCATCCATTTTGCCTGCTTCCGTATAGGCATTCGGAAGATTAGCCATAAACTGGCGCACCATAAAAACGCCGAATGCGCCGAAAATACCCGGCAGGATAATCGCAAAGGGCGTATTCATCAGCCCCAGTTTGTCGATCATGATGTAATTAGGAACGAGCGTAACCTGAAACGGCATGAGCATCGTCATCAAATAGATCATGAACAACGTATCGCGCCCCCGGAAACGAAGCCTGGCATAGGCGTAAGCAGCCAGCGTGGCAACCAGAACCTGCCCTGCGACGATCGGGACGACAAGTCCCACCGAGTTCCAGAACATCTGAAGAAATTTCGGCGTTGTGATAAGTAGTTTCACATATTGATCCAAAGTGATCCAGTCCGGAATCAACTTCAAGTTGACGAACGCATCTTTGGCCGAAGCATCGGTCATCTTGCCCACCAAATCGTAATTAAAGCCCATCTCCCTTTCGGTCATCAGCGAGTTCGTTATCGTCAATATGATCGGCACCATCATGACCATCGCGACAATACCGACGAGAAGAGAAAAGACCAGTGTGGGGAACTTCCGTATCTCTAGCATGGGCTCCTCTCCTCCCGGTTACTCCATATTTTTCTGAAATCTTCGTTCGAACGACAACAGGACAGATACTAACATCACCATACAGCCGACCATGAGCACAGCGGCAGCCGTTAATTTCTGGATATCGAGCGAGAAAAACATGTTGTTCATATAATGCTGCATCATATAGATGCGGTCATACGGATATGGACCCGCAAGCAAGTAAGTTTCCCGGAACACCTTGAACGAATTGACGATCGAAATCAGGATGACGAAGATCATCGTAGGCGTTAAGTAAACAAGCGTAATGCCGGTAAACCGGCGAACGCCGCTCGCACCTTCGATGAACGCCGTTTCGTAATAGCTGCGCGGGATCGTCTGAAGTCCCGCGAGGAAGAGAATCATGTTGTATCCGACATTTTTCCATATATAGATCATGGCCACGATGATCATCGATCCATCCGAATTCAGCCAATCGATGCGCGGCAGATGGATATGGTGCAGCGAAGCGTTCAAGACGCCGTTCCAATCGATGAAAATTTGTGAGATCATCACGATCGATGCGACGGGGACCACAAGAGGCAAGACAATAGCCGTCTGCATCGCGTTCCGCAGCCAAATTCGCTGATTGAGCAAGAGCGCCAGGTTCAGTGACAGCACGATCAAAAGCGGAACGCTGACCCCAGTGAAGAGCAGCGTATTGCCGGCCGCTTTGCGAAAGGAACTGCTGAACAGCAGTTCCTTATAGTTGCTCACCCCGACGAACGTTCCGTCGGACACCCGATCGGTGAACGAATAGTAGATGCTCATGGCAAACGGAATCGCAAAGAACAGGGAAAACCCCAACAAACTGGGCGCCAGAAAAGGGATTGCCGTGATCTCGTCTTTGAGCAGCCAGGACAAGAAACGACGTTTATTCATTGAGGTAGGTCGTTGCTTTGTTCTGGAAGATTTTCGCCACGGCTTGGGCGGATTTCTGCCCGCTGAAAAAGGCCGGTGATTCTTTAAACAAACTCACCCCTATATCAATCTGTGCGATTGGTTTGTTGGCTTGCAAAAGAATCGATTCCAATTCCTGCAGATTCTCTTTCGTCACCCGAATCGTGCCATTGTTCGTAACCGTAGGTACCTCGCCCGCCTTCAGCAACTTTTTTGTTTTCACTTCATAAACAGTTCTGGAGATCGGAAACGTCCCATTGTACCCTTGACCTTCATAAGTAAGATCCTTTGGTCCCCAACTCGAAGCAGCGCTCGCTTCTCCCGACATCAGAAATTTGAGAAAGTCCCACGCTTCCGGTTGTAAGGAAGATTTCGAGTTGATGGCGATATTTGTAAGCGGCGAGAAGTATCCTCCGGATTGCTGGCCTTCTGCCTTTGGTTTTTCATAAAACTTGGGTTTATTTCCCCCATTCTCTTTCATATTCGCTGTATATAGAAAATAATGATAAGGGGTCAGTAGCTCTGTTTCTGTAAAATAAGCTTTGCTCTCACTTAAATTGGAGACATACGAAACAACCTTTTCGGCTTCCATCGTCTTGATCTGCTCCAGCATTTGAATGAAGAAATCGGAATCGAAATGGGCCTTGCGGTTTACACGATCCATAAGCAGAGGGTAGCTGGTACTAACCATATCGAACAACAAAACTTGTGGCGCTTTTGTAACAAGCGCGTACTGGTTGCCCCCTAACCTGGATAGCGCCTTTCCTGTGTCGATGAATTGATTCCAGGTCCAGGTTTTGTCGTCGAATTTCACGCCCGACTTCTCCAATGCCTCCTGATCTCCCATCCATGCGGACAAGGAGAATGATAACGGCACGGTATACAAACCGCCGTCGCTTTCTTTCAAGTTGTCCAATATGTTCTGGAAATATTGCTCTTTATGGAATGCAGGGTCGCCGCTCATCATCCGGCCCACATCCGCAAGCAAACCTTTACCGACATATTTGCTTGAGGGCAAGTTGTCCATCACGATCATGTCGGGACCTTTGCCGTTCAGAAAATCCGCAATCAAGGTTGATTGAAATTTCTCCTGCTTAACTCCGGAAACATCCTCACTCCCATTGTTAATGGTGTATCTCAAATCGATCTTGGTATTCGGGTGCTTTTTCTCGTACGCTTTCTTCGCATCCTGAATGTAGGGATCGTTTTTAAACGTGGTAAAAACAATGGTGCTCTGTTTGTTAGGATCCGGTGCAGGCATTGCGGTCGATTGTTCCGGCTTTGCAGGAGCATTCGTTTGCGTTCCTTGTAAGTTCTGTGCTCCGGTTCCGCTGCTCGCCCCCTCACTGTTGTTGCCGCTGCATCCGGCCATCACAACGATAAGTAGGCAGCTTATCAGGATAATCGTCATTCTTCTCATTTTCCCCATCGTGATTTTTTCCTCCCTTGGTATATCTGATTTGTACTCTTTCGAGTATAGAGGGTACATGTCAATACGAGCCGTCTAACTTGTAAACAAAATGTCTCAGCTAGCAGAACTTTTGAGCGATTGCATAAGAGCCAAAATATCCGGAATTAAAACATAAAAGGTGTATCACTTCTTGTTTTCTTTATGATTGCAATGCCTGAGAGTTATCCAGTGCCGACTGGTTCGTATGTTCCTTGGACGTATTGAATTCTCAAACGGAGCCATAATTGCTTATCACTTTCATTTTCGCAAGTTTCTGGCGGGCACGGAACAACCGTGATTTCACGGCTACCTCGGTGACACCGAGCACGTCGGCCATTTCTTTCATCGAAAGTTGATGATGAGCGAACAGGATGATGGCTTCCCGATATTTCGCCGGCAGCTTGAAGACCATGGCCCACATGTCATTCAAGGCCCATTTTTCCAGCGCTTCCTGTTCGACCGATCTCTCCCCGCCCCGCTCCTCCAGCCAGTCGAACAGCGTGACCTTCCGTAAGAAAGTTGAACGCTGAAAATCGATAGTCGTGTTGCGTGTGATGGTGAACAGCCAGGTCTTAAAGGAGGCCCCCCTCCGTAACGAATCGAGATGGAGGTACACCTTGATGAACACTTCTTGGGTGATGTCGTCCGCAATGTCCCTTTTGCGGGTTATGCTGAAGACGTAATTCCAAACTTCCTTGCCGTAGGCGTTCATCAAATCCTCCAGCAGCGTTTTCGGCTCTTCGGTCTCGACCCTGTATTTCAAGCAATCAAAATTCGTCTTGGAGTTCAAAATCTTGCACCTCGATCTTCTTCCATCGTCTTTATCTGCTCCAGCATGTGAACGAAGAAATCAAAATCGTAATGGGCTTTGCGGTTTACACGATCCACGAGCAGAGGGTAGCGTGTCTGTCCTGAACATATCGGACAACTAAATTTTTTGGATCGTATATTTCATCCCTTGATATGTCTCTTTCGAGTATAGAGGACACATGTCAATAAGCGCCGTCTAACTTGTAAACAAAATGTCTCAATATCTTTTCAATGTTGCCCGGATTTACATATGTCCAGGGAGGGGATCTTGAAACCAAAGTGGACGGGCATCTTGTCAGTTTCTCCTTTGACAACGAGCAAAGCAAATTCAGCGCAATCATTGCCGGAAATGAGCTCCACAAGCTGGTCATTTCCATTAAGGCGGAGGGCAGCATTAACAAATCCTCGCATCAGCTCGATCTTCTCCGATTCGAAGAACGTGGATCTTATTGAAAAAGAGGTTGAGAAGCGGATTGGGCAGGTCAGCCTGAACACCGTCAGCGTCTTGCAGAAGAAGTATAAAAAAGCTGTCATCGGCTTAGGTGAGTATTTGAACAACAATCACTACAGGCTTTGGCAAAGCATGCAAGACGACTGGAACGACGGCGACCACCTGTTCTCGAGCGTGGATATTGAAATGCATGCCCAGGTTGCAATTCGCCGAATCGGAGATATTAATAGAAGCGAGTGATGCGCGCCATGCTTCATGCTTTTGTACAACTGCTGCCGTCTTGGAAAGTGTTTCTGTGCACGGTGCTTGCTTTTGTCATCCCCTACTCCGTCAATAAGATCAATGAAATCCTGCACAAATACGGCGATCCGCCGTGGAAAAAATAAGCGAAACCGGCAAGAATCTTAAAAGATGCTAAGCTCGTTTCGTGCCCTCGCCATGAAAACGGCTGCCTTTCCAAATATCGGATGCTAGTGGGCGTACGGCTCCATAGATACAATAGAAATAAGCAAACACCAAGACCCAGCGGCCTTCCGTTTTCTTGGTGTTTTTGCTTAGCGTAGAAGAAAGGAGGAGAAAGCATCGACTTGCAGGTCAAGAAAGTGAATGTCAATGAGAACGGCTCGCAGGAATTGCCCATTGGACACAATAACGACTAGGAGGAATGTTATGAAAGCCAAAGTTTTTCTGCTCGCGCTTGTCCTGTTTATTCTGATGGGGTCCGTCAATGCGATGGCGGCGCCGAAGTACAATACGTTTGAGCGGCCTGCAAGAGGAAGCGCTTACACACTGACACAATGGGGCACTGACGGCTGGAGTGCGCCGTGGGATCTCGGGATGAGCACAAGAACGTGGATAGACGGCTACAACTTCAATCACTCAGGGGGCCAGTCGCTTCGCGTCTTTTATCCCGCTGGGCAAATCGATCCTCAAAACTCCGGTGCGCAAGCTCCTTTTGCCCTGACGCCGGGGCAGGAATATTACTTATCGTACTGGGTTCGATTCAGCAGCGATTTCAGTTGGGGGACGACCGATCATGCAGGCAAATTAGGGCTGGGCCTCGCCGGCGGCGGCTATTGCTCAGGCGGTGATGTATGCACGGGCTATAACGGCTTCAGCTCCCGGATGATCTGGCGCGCAGGCGGCCAAGCCGCGATCTACTATTATCACATGGGCAGCGCCGACAACCCCGGCAATTACGGCTCTTATGCCGTGTTGAAAAACAACGGAAACGACATTTATTATCCGAGAGGTACCTGGATCAATATCGTGCAGCGTCTGAAGGTGAATACAGTAACTGCCGGAAATGCGAATCCTGACGGCGAAATTCAAATTTGGTACAACGGCGTCTCCGCCGCCAACATTACCGGCTTACGCTTCGTTCGCAACAGCGATTTGGTCGACACAGCCTACTTCTCTTCCTTCTTCGGCGGCAACACTTCCTCCTTCGCGCCACAGAACGACTCCTACATCTGGTATGACGATCTTAAAGTGTCCACCAACAAGAGTGACATCTGCGAATTGAGCCCCGGCGGCTGCTTCACCAGCACCTTCCAGGCGGAGAGCTATAATGCTATGAGCGGCGTCATGACCGAGCCGACACTGGATACCGGCGGCGGGCAAAACGTCGGCGGCATCGACAACCAGGACTGGATCGCCTTCACCAATGTCAACATTCCATCCTCCGGTCGATATTTAGTCGAGTATCGGATCGCGACACCGAATAATGGCGGCAAGCTTTCGCTCGATTTGAATGGCGGCGCCACGGTCTTGGGAGAAATCAACATTCCGAATACCGGCAGCTTCTCCACTTATCGAACCGTCTCTCATGAGGTGCAGATTTCCGCAGGCACCTATCAGTTCGGCCTTTACGCACCCATTGGCGGGTTCGATATTAACTGGTGGAAAATAACGAAGATCTACTAGCGGCTGTCGCTAGGCGGCATGTCGCAACGCACGAGAATCACGGGAAGTGTTGCGTCGCCGACATATGTCGGCGGCGCTCAAAGTATGCGGTCGATGGGCCGGCTCTTAGGAGCCGGCTTTAGGTGGTTGAGTACCGATGGTGTGCGTTTCCTTCCAAACCTTCCTCTTCTTTCTCTCCGTCGCCGTCGCTTCGTCTTCGCGTTTCGTCCTAAACCATCGCCCTACCGTCGCCTTCGTTCTTCCACTTTCGCACTCCTCCCTTGGATCTACCCATCGCCTCCTTCTCTCTCTTCGCCTTCCCCTCACTCTTCAACCTCTCAAAGCGATTCAATAAATCGTCGAGCTCTTTTGACTTCCTCAACACGATTGTAGATTCCAAACCATACGCCAATACCGCAAGGGTCATTTCCTCTCGTATTGCTTCTATAGCCTTTCGGATCTCTGAATCATTGTTTTCCATATACATGTTCCCCCTGCTTATGAATTAAAAAATAACAACTATTTCCACCGCTCATCATCAGCTAGGATTCCTGAAGAGCGAATGGTTTTCCACCATTGGCGGAAAGCTTTCTACCCATCGCCTCCTTCTCTCTCTTCGCACTCCTCCCCTTGTATAGAGCAAGCGGATTTCTTCCCCCGCCTGCAACCAAAAAGAAGGTACAGCGCCCCGGCTGCGAGGCTTGCTGTACCTTCTTGCTTACGCTTACTGCTTTTGCCGCAGCAAGCGGTTAATCACCACAACCGCTTCGGCGCGCGTCGCCGTCTTGCCTGGGGCAAAGCGTTCCCCCTCATAGCCCTGCATGAGGCCTTTCTCTTGCACTACGGCTGCGCTTGCAAGCGCCCACGCCGGAATGTCGGCGTTGTCCGCGAAACTCGGCTGCGCCCCATCCTTCGCCGAAGCGCCCAGCGCGCCGGCCAGCATCACGGCCAGCTGCGCTCTCGTCAGCTCTGTGTCCGGGCGGAAGCTGCCGTCTTCGTAGCCGCTCACCAGCTTGAGCTGGGCGGCAAGTGCAATCGCCGGCTGCGCCCACGGGCCGATGCCGGCCTGATCCGTGTAGGCCGTCGGCTGCGCCGGCGACACACCCGGATGCAGCGCATTCATCAGCATCACGATGAACTCCGCACGGGAGACCGTCTGGTTCGGCTTAAAGCTGCCGTCCTCGTAACCGTGTACGATGCCGGCTTTCACCGCTGCCTGAATATCCGCCGCTGCCCAGTAATTGGTAATGTCGGACAACACTGGCTGCTCTGCCTTCGCTTCTACGTTCAGCACAGCAAATTTCGTCAAATGGTTGGACGTAACCTCAATGGTATCGCCATGAACCGTGCCGCCCATTTCCACCCAGACTTTTTTTGCTTCATCGTAATAGTGAACGGAAGGCATTTGCCCCTTCTTCACTTTGGAAGGGTCGAACGTAAACACCAGCTTGATCGGAACAGTAAACTGCCCGGCTTGATCTTTCGTAATTTCAAAAATCGGGCTTACCGCCTCAGCCCCGCCTTGTAGCAGCCTCTCCACGACTGCAGGGTTGGACAGTTTTTCAACGACATACTTCGTCGCTTGCGCCATAGCGCCGGCAGGAATCTGTACAACGATTTCCTTCGTCAATGTGAGCTGACCGCTTTCGCCCGCTGTCACCTGCTTCTCTGTATGACCCGCGTTAGTCTGTTGGGCAGACGGCGAGGTCGTACCTGGATCCGTCGTGCCAGGATCCGTTGAACCGCCAGGGGTGGTCGGATTTGTCGGCCCAATTGGCCCTACCGGATCAGTTGGATCAGTTGGATCAGTTGGATCTGTTCCCTTGCTCACGCTCACCATCACAAAGCCGTTATCCGTCGTAAACGACACTTCCGTGCCATTGAGCAGCACTTTCGTCACCGCCGGCGCATAAGCAACTGCTGTCAAGCTGTCGACGTCCGTCAGTCCTGCCGTCAAATTGAGCTCCCCGGCGTTCAGGCTCGACGTTACCGCAACACCGTCAGATGCGTATTGTTTGCCGTCGACGAAGTAGTACTGCAGCACGCCGGCAGCTTCCGCCCCGCTGTTATAATAGAACAGCTGCTTGCGGCCATCCTTCAGCTTCACTTCCACGTGGGAAGCGTCGGTTTTGCGCACGCTCTCGATCTGGCTTGTGCCGCTGTACGGCTCCAGCAAGCTGACGAACTGCGCGCTCTGGCCGTAGACGCGATTCACCACAGTCGGCGTAAACACGCTGGTGTCGTTGCCCGGCCCTGGCGCTTCGCCGACGATCATGGTGGAAGCAGCCTCCGGCGAGCTCGTCAAGCTGAACAGCTTGAGCCCGTTGCCGCTTGCCGTCTTCCAGGCGCCTTCCCAACTGCCGGTCAAGCTGACCGACTTGCCATTGCGGAAGGACGGATACGCATCCTTCGTACTTAACGGCTCGGAGAGCGGCTCCATCGCCGTTTTCGGCGTAAAATCGCCCATCCCGTGCAAAATCCAATCATAATTATGCTTGATTGCCGAATCGAGTAAGAACAGATCGATGACATAATCCTTCGTCACCGCAACTGTCCGCTCGTAGCGATCGAGCCCCTCGTACGCTTTTTTCGCAGAGTTGGTCATTATACCAAGCGGCCCCGCTTGCAGGAACAGCTTCGTCGGCTCATATACTTCCACATTGTTCACCATCGGTATGGCCTGCGTGTCGCCGTCCACCGCTACGGTGTTGTGGGAGAACGTCTTTTTATAATACGTAGTGTACATTGAATTGCTGTAAGGCGGAATGCCGAGATCCGGCGCCAGCCGCTCGCCTTTACCGAAAATCTCCAGATGCAGCAAGTCCGGGTGCCCGTGATAGCCGCCATGCAGACCGTAATCAATAAGCGTATACAATTGGTCATCGCCTGTACCGGCTCTAAGAACCGAATGACCGAGACCTGTGAAATTATTGCTCACCGAGGTCAGCGTACCGCCCGCAGGAATGACCGATTTGCCGTAGAAAACCGCCTGTTCCCCGGCAATGCCCGAACTTGTATTGCCAGGGACGACGAAACCACCGCGTACCCGTCCCTTATCGTTATACAGCTTGTTGAGCAGCGCCCCATACGTCGGGTCGTTATACTCTGCATAGACGCCTTCGTAATCCATCGGCACAACTCGCCCCGGCGCCGCCAAGCTGGTCGGATACTTGCCGGAATCATTGCTGTTGATGATGCCGAGATCCGGGAACGCGTACTGCAAGGTCACATCGAACGTCTTTTTAAAATTCGGATTTGTAAACAAATCATAGCCCATATTCTTCAACGCCTGCGCGTGGAAAAGGAGTGCCGACTGCGCATAGAAGTGGTAGCCGATGGCCCCTTCGTACCAGAACCCGTCGGACAATACGCTGTTTGCCATCTGGAAGTTGAACCCGCTTCGGCCCGAGACAGAGAAGTCCATCAGAGTCCGGTCTTCCAAAGCGGCGCCAATCGCGCCAATGGCGGCATTATGCCAAGTTTGCCAATTGGATTTACCGACATCGTATCCTTGCAGAGTCTTTGCGGAAGGAGCGAATAAATTCTGCTCGACATTGTACTTCTCCGCTGCGCTGAACAGACCGCTCGGCTCCAGCAAATCGTATGCCTGCACAAGCTCGATCATCTGCACCGCTTCGTCCAGCGATTGATAGTACAGCCTGCCGTTCAGCGCCTGCAAGGAATAACTTGGGTACAGCTCCGCATAGTGAACGAGCATGTCTTTCGCTTTTACGGCATAGCGCGTATCTCCGCTCAGCGCATACGTAATGGCGAGATTGCGAATCGCCTCGATGTTGACCGTATGGGCGGTAAACCGCCACGCAGCATCTACCGCATCGCCCTTCACCCACGTATTGTCCTTCGGGCACAGATGCTCGAACGGCTTGTCGTAGTCAAATACAAGCGGTGTATCTCCGCACACGTAGAGCGTGCTTTCGCCTGCCGGCTTCGACGGGTAGTACACCGTTTTGTCCAGCCAGCTGTCCGCCTTCATTTTAAGCGCAGCCAGATAATCCTGCGCCCAGTCTAAGCTTGCGATCTTCGCCTTAGCTTCATCCAACTGTGTCTTCGACGCCATGATATACGGATGCTGCTTAGCGGCCACCCTTGGCGCGCCAACTTTCAGCCCTAACTCCATCGTCACGGCTTTGCCGCCCTGCAGCGGTGTGACCGTATAACTCGCTTTCAGCGTATCCCCGACCTGCGCCGTCGCCGGTACCTGCACTTCAACATCGACGTCCGTCTCCGCACCTTTCGCGACAACCGGCGTCGTGGAAGCAACGTTCACAGTATAGCCTGCACCAAACGCCGTTTTAGGCGAGATGCCGTACGCCGTCGAGACCTCGCTGATATTTTTCAGCGAGAATGTATAGTGCACCGTGCTGCCCGGCAATGCGCTTTTATCGATTTGCTTGATGGAAGGCTCCACCGCATTTTTGGCCAGTGCAAAGTTGTCAAAGATTAGCTCATCCGTCGGATCCGGTACCGGGTCGGAATCATACCAGTGCGGATGGATAATGATCTGGTGGAAGTTGTCGAGGTTTGCCAGCCCCGTGGAATTCAGCATTTTATTGAACGGAATCTCAATTTTCTTCCAGCCGACCCAATCTACGTAGAAGGAGGACATGAAGTAATCGAAGCCGGGATCCGGAATATTGCACTCTAGGATAAAATAAATCTTTTTCCCCGACGCCTTGCCCGAATACAGCCAGAATTCGATCTGATCGTTCTGCTTCCATGGCGCCGTAATGCCCGTAATATTAATTGCCGTCGTAGGATCTGTCCAACGCCCCGCCTTTGAACCAAGCACAGCCGGAACGGTCACCGGCGTCGTATTCGTCCAACCCGCGAATGTTTCCGTATCGCCAATCGGCGTAGAACTGCTGCCGGACAGATCGATCGTATACGCATGGCTGACCTCTTCGCTGACCTTCCCGCCCTCCTCAGCCTTCGTCACAATCGTCTGCGAATGATCGACGAGAAGAGGCGTCGCGTACAGCTTATACGCGCTGTCGACACCCGCAATTTTGTAGTACACCGCTGCGCCTACCGTTTGGCTGGCCAGCGCTACCGTTTTCGCTTCCGCATAGGTGCCCGCCGGCGGGGAAGCGGTTACATTTTCCACGTAATCCCGATAGACAAACATGTACTGATACGTCGTTTCCTCGCTATCTACGTTGTTCAGCGACGACTTTGTCACCAAGGTGGTAGCCGATGTCAACGTGAGCGGCCCAGTATACAGCTGGAACGTGCTGTCTACGCCTACTCGCTTATAGTACAGCTTCGCAAGCACGGACGGCTTCGTCAGCGAAGACAAACTGACCGTTACTTTGTTGACATATTCGCCTGACGGCTTGTCGACCGTCACCGGATGCACCTCCGCATTGTTCGTCAGCCGCAGATCATCCAAATAAATCTGCAAGCCAAGATCAAGTGTCGTGCCCGCAACGCCCGCTTGGTCAAACCGGATATAATCGAGCGACCCCCATGTTTTTACCGAGGAACTGCTCTTCTGGTTTTGCACGACGCTAAGCGGCACTTCAATCTCTTTCCAACCCGTCCAGTCGAGCGGCAAGCGGTAATAGTAGTATTGGGAATCGCCTTTCATAAAAAAGCGAATCTGGATCGGCTTATCTGCCTGATCACCGGTTCTGGCCTTCACGGAATACGCCCACACTTTGAGTGTGGAGTAGCCGTTCAAATCGACGTTCGGCGCGAGCTTCGGGTAGATGAGCGCCGAACCTGCAATATCCGTCGTGCCATCATTGAAAGTGAGTAGCCACTTCTTCGAGCCTGTGCCTTCCTTCACATAATCGCCATACGTGTTTGCCACGACGGCCACGCCTGCCGTTCCGACCGTATCGCCGGTCGAATTCGTCGCCGAATCCATATTGTTCAGTTGCAGTGAAATCGGAAAAGACTGCACGGCCGCCTGAGCAATCGGCTGAGGGAAGAGCGCTAGAAGCAAGCTGACGAGCAGCAGCGAGACGAGAATGCCGGACAATTTGGTCTTCCATCGGTGAAACGTCATCACGATTCTTCCTTTCTAGAGGTAAGATAGAAGCCCCGCTATTCCAACGGGGCTTTGAGATAGATGAAATTACCTATTTTTTCACAGCGGCTTGCGCACGATCGTACGCTTTTTTGTAAATGTTCACGATTTCCTCATAGCCCAGCTTCTTCTGCTCATCGATAAATTTATCCCACTCGCTGAAGCTGCGTGTGCCCATGATGAATTTCGAGAAATTCTCATCGCGGTTATTGTTCAGGGCATCGCCTTTCGTGCTAAGCACTTGTTGCTCATCCAGCGTGAACGCCAGCGAGACGTTCTTGTTGCCGTCATATTTCGGCGCTTCTTTGTACGCGCTTTGCAACTCTGGCGAGGACACCGAGATGTGCGCGTTGAAGTCAAACCACGCGTATGTTCCGTCTGTGGACAGCCCCGTTTTCTTTCTCATATCGGCGATGTCGGTGTATTTGTCGATAAAGGCGTTGCCCTTAGCCGTTTCGCCTTCTTTACCCCAGGAAACAAGCTTCTTGCCTTCTTCCGAATAGAAGAAATCCATGAATTTCATGACATCTTTAATTTTCTTCGACTTCGAGGAAACCATGAAGCCTTCTTCGGTGAACGATGTATAAGCATTCTTCCTTACACCCGGCAGTCCTGCAGGCGGCGCCATGAAGTTCATCGTGAACTGCGGATTGTCTTTGCGCAGCGCACTGTTGTAGAAGTCGATGCGGCCGATGTAATCCAGCGTAATGAAAGCGCGGTTCGTGGACACGATATCTTGCCACATTTTCGTATCAAGGGTCAGGAAGTCTTTCGGAATCAGATTGTCTTTGTAGAACTTGTTAAGATAAGTCAGCATTGTTTTGTATTCGTCTTGAATCGGCGCATATTTCCATTGGTTCGACGCTTTATCGAAGTACACGCTCGCTTTGCGCTTCTCCACCTCAGCCGGCACGTTGAAACTTGCGCCAAAGTCGAACAAGTAGCGCAGGCCGTTGCGGAATGTGAGTGGGTAGCTGTCCGGATATTGGGCTTTCAGCTTCTTAAGCACGTCGTACAGCTCATCCCATGTATTCGGCGTTTGCAGGCCGAGCTTCTTGAAGACGTCTTCCCGGTACATCCATGTACGGCGGTTGGATTCGCCTAACCCTTCGTTCGGGAACACATACATTTTACCATCGGAGGAAAGCACGTTTTGCGCTTCTGTCGGGTATTTCGCCATCCACGCCTTCAAGTTCGGCATGTCGTTAACGTAGTCCAGAATATTAACAAGCGCGCCCTGTTGACCGAATTTATCGGCAATCGCTTTCGTCTGCGTCCACATCAAGTCCGGCATATCGCCGGAAGCGACCGTCATGCTAAGCGCATCTTCCAGCAAGTTGCCTGGAGGCAGCTGAACGTCGAGCTTCACGCCGGTTTTCTCTTTAATGTACGACCACACTTTCCAGTTCGCATCGTACGGCCAGCTGGGATTGCTGTAATCGAGGAATTTGAACGTCATTTCTTTCGGTGCGGATGATGCTGAAGCTGATGCTGTTGGCGCCCCGGAGGACTTGACATCGCTTGTTTCTTTGGAACACGCGCTTACGATCAGGCTCATGCTCACCATGGCTGCTAACATCACGGCTGACTTTTTCTTCATACTTGCCCCACTCTCCCTAATTGTCTTAAATTCGCTTGCTTCTTGCCCTTTTCCTTGCTTCCCCAACTTTATGTTAACCTTTGATCGACCCGATTAACGCACCCTTGGCAAAATACTTTTGCAGGAACGGATAGACCAGCAGGATGGGAACGGTGGTAATAATGATGGCTGCATATTTAATCGCTTCATCGATAATCAGCGTATCGCCGCCGATGTTGCCGGCACCCGTGCCTTGTCCTTGCAGCACCATGTTGCGTACGATGACCTGAAGCGGGAATAAGTCGGCATCCCGTAAATACAGGAGCGCGGAGAAGAAGTTGTTCCAGATCGCAACGCCGTAGAACAACCCAATCGTAGCGAGAATCGCCTTAGACAGCGGAAGCACCAGCCGGAAGAAAATGCCGATGTCCGTCAGCCCATCCATTTTGCCTGACTCCTCCACTTCCTGCGGTATGCCCGAGAAGAAGGTGCGCATAACAATCAGGTTCCACGAGGACACCGCCGTCGGCAGAATCATGGCCCAGATCGTATCAATGAGATGGTAGCTGCGCACAACGAGGAACGTCGGAATCATGCCCCCGCTGAAGAACAGCGTAATGATAATCATGATCATAAAGCCTTTCTGGAACAGCAAATGCTTCTTGGAAAGCGCATAAGCGCCAGCCCCCGTCACCACCAGGGAAAGGATTGTGCCAAGCACGGTATACAGAATCGTGTTCACATAGGCGCGTCCGATTTCCGGTTTCTCGAACACCGACGCATACGTGGCTAGATTAAACTCCTTGGGCCACAGCCACACCTGTCCTTTCAAAACCGGAACGACACCGCTGAACGACACCGCTATCATATAAATGAACGGATAAAGTGCGGAAAGTACCACACCGAGCAAAGTCATATACAGAACAACGTCAAAAAGTCCAAATTTAGGTTTCAAAGCAAAGCCTCCTCCCTGTCTACCACAAGCTCGTCTCGCTCGTCTTTCGGCTAATCCAGTTTGCCGTTAAAATAAAGATCAAATTAATCACGCTCGTAAACAAGTCGATTGTCGTGCCGTAGCTGAAATTCATAGACTGAATCCCGGTACGGTACACGTAAGTCGAGAGCACGTCGGCGGTTGCGTAGATGGACGGATTCTGCATCAGCAGCACCTTCTCGAAACCAATATCCAGCACATGTCCAATGTTCAAAATAAAGAGAATAATGATCGCCGGCATAATGCCCGGCAGCGTAATGTGCAGCAACTGGTGCTTGCGGCTGGCCCCGTCGACGCGTGCGGCTTCATAGAGCTGCGGGTCGATGGCACTCAGCGCCGCCAAATAAATGATCGTTTCCCAACCGACATGCTGCCAAATTTCCGAAAGAATGTAGATCGCACGGAAATAGTGTTCATTTTGCATAAAATTTATGGCATCGTGTCCGAACAGCTTGATCACCTTGTTGATGACCCCGTTCGTCGGAGAGAGGAAAAGGAACATCATGCTCACGACCACGACGTTCGAGATAAAATGCGGCAAATAAGAAATCGTTTGCACGAACCGCTTGAGCACCGCCTGACGAACTTCATTTAAGAGAAGCGCCAGTATGATCGGTGCTGGGAAACCGAAAACCACTTTGTACAGCCCGAGCAGCACGGTGTTTTTTAACAATTTGAGAAAATCAGGACTATGAAAGAACAACGAGTAGTATTTGAAACCTACCCAATCGCTCGCCCACACACCTTTGAATGTGTTGTAGTCCTTAAATGAAATTAAAATCCCGAACATTGGCACGTATTTAAACATCACGTAATAAATAAGCGCCGGCAAAAACAAGATTAATAGATACTTGCTGTTATTCCATCTTGTTTGGAATCGCGTCATGCCTTGGCCTCCAGTCTAGGTGATCTAGCTATGTCCAAACTGTATCGGAGACAGGCCGCCCTCACAATTAGGCATACTTTGGATCATTCACTTTTTTCCGTATGTCCTAAGAATGGATAAGTTTTTAAAACTCTGCGTATTGAATCGCTTAGGCTTGTCCGTGCTATACTTAATAAAAGAAGAACAAGCACCTCGGAAGGAATGACAGCGATGAAGTGGATTACACGAATTTGGACAAGAAACCAGAATCAGGTCTCTCTCTTTTACACCTTGCTCATCAGCTTCATTTCCATTATTGTGCTCCTTCTCTCCATTCACGCGTGGTCGTACTCCTTTTTCCGCAATCGCATTAAAGATGAAATTATCTTAAACAGCGCGATGAATCTGAATACGACCGTGGCGAATTACGAGAAACATATCCGGCTTATTCGCAGCTACATGGTCGGCTACCTCTTCGGAACCGATACGGAGATCCTCAAGAACGGCAACCCGCTGTCGCATTATGAAACCGTTGTCAAAGCACAGTACGAACTGCAGCACGCCCTGAACAATTCCCTTCTTTATCTGGACAATATTATCTACTACTATAAAGACAGCGGTTTTATCATTGAAAAAGACGGCACCCGGGACGCCGCCACCATGTTCGGCAAGTTCTACGTACAGCCAGCCTATAACACCGATTTCTGGAACAAGGAACTGGAAGGCACGGACAGCTTCAAAATTTACCCTTCCGCACCGTTCACTTCCGAAACGGCCTTTGAACGCAAGTCGCTCGGCACGCTCATGCCGATTCTCGTGAAAGGATCCTTTGAACACAATTTTGCCTTTATCGTGCTGATGAAGAGCCGTGCGCTTTATGATGCGTTCTACCAGCCGCAGGTGGAAAGCCATTTGATGATCCTCGACGGCAGCCAGCTTATCTTTGCCTCGGAGAGCGGGATTGAGCTGCCGCCGAGTTTGATGACGAAGAATGGGGACGGTTACGAGCGAATCGGGGGCGCCTATTACTTCTATAAAACGAGTGCCGAAACCGGACTTACGTACATCGAATCCGTGTCCGACAAAGGACTTGCTGACCAGCTTCGCCATCTCAATGCAATCATGGCCGTGCTGCTTTTCTTATCCCTGCTCATTTCGCTGGCGGTGTCCACCTTCATTGCAAAACGTTTCCACAATCCGCTCGCCAGCCTGCTGCTCTCCATCGAGAATTACAGAGTCGGTCTGCCGCTGCTGGGCAAGAGCCGGATCAGGGAATTCAATCTGCTTCATAACGATTTGCACTCCAAGAACACGATGCTACAGCAATTTGCCTACATGACCAGGCTTAAAAACATTCACGGTAAAGGCGCGCAGCTTCTGAACTCAGCCGATGTGAACAGGCCGTTTAAGCTGATTCTGTTTCAAATCGATTTCAAAGCGCAGCCCCTCGCCGAATTTGCCAACGTGCCTCATCGCGCGTTCAATACGTATCGCGAGCTGATCGACGTTCACTTTGCCAAATTGTACAGCGAGTCGCTAACGTTCCAAATGGAGAAGGATCAAATTCTATCGATTCTCTTTATTGAAAAAGAAGACGAAGACCGGCACGCCGCCGATTTCGACGCCCTGCTGCGCATCCTGGAAACCGACAGCGTCTTCTGCAATTTCACGATCGCGCCTAGCCCGATCCACGCGCACTCCTCCGATTTCGCCGAGGCGTACCAGGATGCGCTGGAGCTCATCCGGCAGCGCAAGCTTGGCGAAGACGTACAAGTCATTACCGAGTGGCAGCCGCAGCCTGCGCTCATGATTCCGGCGCCGTCCGAGGAGAGCGAGCTTATCGCCAATCTTCATGCCGGATCGGATTCGGTCACCATCCCGCTCGTGGACAAACTGCTCGACCAGCTTGCGAAAGCGGATGCGGCGGCGTGGCAGTTTCAGGATTTTGCCCAGGACGTCGTCAATAAAACGATTAAAATGATGTACGCTCAGAACATCTCCATTCAGGCGTTCTCGGATAAAGGCTCGCCTTACGATCATCTCAAGGCTTGCTACACATTGGAGCAATACAAAGCGTTCTTCCACTGGTTCCTGGCGCGTTCCGGAGAAGCCATTCAGGACAAAAAATCCGAAACCGACGTCATGACCAAGTTCGTCATGGAATACGTCGAGTCGAATTTTGGCGAAGATTTGTCGCTTGATGCCATTTCGGCGAAGCTCGGCATCACCGGGCCGTATCTTTCCTCGTATTTCAAGGAAAAAACAGGAACGAATTTCTCCGACTATATTTTTACCGTGCGGATGAATAAAGCCATGGACATGCTGCGCGACACCGACCTGAAAATCCAGGAGATCGCCTCGCTCATCGGCTACTTTACCGCCGCTTCATTCAATCGCGTGTTCAAGAAGCACACGGGCATCACGCCGAGCGAGTTCCGGCGGCTGCATAGCCGGCATTGAGGGCGGGGGACTCCTTAATCCATGCCAGTTCTGAGGAGCATGCTATGAACCACAAAAAGTCCTTCCTTCCATATACGAAGGTAAGGACTTTTCGAAGTTCAGGCGCTTGCCATCGAGCGACCGTACGCCAACTGCAGTTACTCCAGCGCCTTGGCGTACTTCGCGTAGCTTTTCCAAGTCCGGTAGCCCAGCTTGCCATAAAAATCGACAAACGGCGTCGTGTCGATCACGATGCGGCGCACGCCCCGCTCTCGCAAATAATGAATCGCGGCCTGCACGATGGAGATGCCGTATTTCAGACCCCGGCAGCTTTCGTCGATGCCGAGCGGCCCGATGCCGCCCAGTTCCTCGTCAAACAGGGGCGTCCAGTAGATATTCTGCGCGAGCAGCGGCGAGGCGCTGTCATTCATGCGGCAGAAGCCGACGATCGCGCCATCGCGCTCCAGAACGACGAGCTCGCGGCCAGTGCCCCCGCGCTCCCAGTAGTCGCGGTGCTGGTACGCCCACGCGCCGGGAAAGCAGCGCGCCATGAACGCGTGCAGCGCGTCCCGATCCGCGGGTTCGGCCACGCGGAACGTAGCGCCGGGCGCGGCTGGCAGCGAAACCGCGTCCTCGGCAGCGTACGCGAGCAGCAGGTCGTGCACGGTGTCCTGATAAGCGTAGCCCTGCCGCTCAAACCAAGCCCTCGCCTCCCCGAGCTCCTCGGGAACGCCCGGAAAGATCCGGCTGTGCAAGTCATTGCCCAGCTGAATGCGCGTCGCGCCGACCTCCCGCAGCGCAGCTTCGGCGCGCAGCAGCAGCGCGCGCCCGACGCCCCGCCCTCGGTGCGCGCTGTCTACCAGCAGGGCCTGGAGCCAGCCCAGGCCTTGCGGTATGCCGGCACGAACGGCGTCTGCGCGCGCTATCTTCGCGATCACGAAGCCGATGACACGGTTCGTCCCAGGCTCCAGCGCCACCCAAGACCCTTCGCGCAGCCAGTTGCGGTCTTGGGCAATATTCTGCCTGAGCAGCCTAAGCCTCATCGGAAAGGCTTCCCCAAGCTCCCGGTTCCAAAGCGTACTGATCTCTCCCAAATGCACTTCGTTCATGCGTTCAACGTTCATGATGCTCCTCCTCCAAGATCAGTTGCGGCATGTTGGATACCTTTGTTTTACTATAGAGCATCCTGAAGCGGAGACGTATAAGCAAATCTTTCGAAAGTTGGCGAATAATAAGAAACGGTGTGGAGAACCATCTGCACAGCAAGGAAGAGCTAGAAATTTCCTGACTGTCGCGGTGAAATTAAACAAGATTTGGTATTAATTTAAAGAGAAGCCAATGGTTCTCTTTCTGATTTCACTTAATTCCTTACGATAAATAATAGAAACCGTCACTTTTAAAATTGTAGATTAATTATATGGAGGTATAGCACTGGGGAATCATCGTAGGTAATGCTTAACATCATACAACTGCTCGAGCTGATCCTGAATACATCTCATGCTGACTTGCTTACGTACATCGTAATAGTCTGATCTGATCCGTAGTACAGATTACCTTCGTTGGTGTTTTTTGCAATAACTGCAAAAAGCTATTTAAATACGTTCTGAACATCTTGTACTACCACAAACTTGTTCTCCTTAATAAACTGCTACAACTATTTTTAGACCACAATCCCATGTTTTCTTTCGACTATTCCTAAAAATTTTATTGCCCTGCGCCTCGCACCGCGCCAGCAATCCTTCCAGCGCAGGCAGCCGGGCATCGACACTGTCCAATCTCTCGTGCAGCTCTGCACTTGAATACGGCACCCGAATTGAACGTATCCGAGCGCTTCGTCGCGCCGGCACGCAACGCTCGCGTCTAAACCAAGCCAGGATGAGGTGATACGGAACGTTTTGGCCTCCACGCCGAGATTGGGCACTCAGACCTGATAAACGGCCGCTTCTCCAGATTGCACTTCCGCCGGGCCTTCCGTCCAGACGGTCCCCGATCCCAGTTAGAGGATATTGCTCTCTAATATCGACGACAGTATCTGACCAGCTTAATACCAATAGATAGAGACACTCTTCTTTGGAAAGAGTATAGTGTACTCTACCTGTCTTCCATCCGAATTACCTTATAAGGTAACCCTCTGAGGAGCTTTGTTGTCACTTGCTTGAATGAAAGGCTTATAATCCTCCTTTCCATATCCATGACCTCTACCGTCCTTTAGTCTATTCATCTGCGTTTTGTATATGGCAGTACCTCTACTCATCAATCATCCCCCTAAAATAAAATACCCGTTCACCCAATGGAGTGAACGCAGCTGTTAATTAAGGACATATGTCCTTTACATCTTGGTACAATTCAATCTCCCGTAAAATATCATTTTCTATATATTGGTATCGATTACTCTCGTAAAAAGAAAATAGTTGAGGATTACTGGCAATACAGTCTAAGCGTATCACCTTCTTATTCCTAAAGCTTATACCCGAATCACACCAATTCAAAAGAGCAGATCCCAGCCCCGAATTTTTTACTTCCCCACAGCTGATAATCCCAAGCACTAGGTTGGCGTTTCAGTATGACGACTCCTACGATTTCATTGTAATGCTCGCTTACAAACACTTCTTCTTTTTGGATTGAACCTACAGTATTGTGAGAATCATGTCCTTTCAATAGCTCGTCCCACTGAAAACCTTTACTTTGCAGCCATTTGGCTGTATCTAGTAGAAGGGACATTATTTCATCTGCTTCTTCTTTCTTTGCAACACTAACAGTGTAATTACCTTCTATATTTGGGTTTATTATAGTAAAGCCGGTTTTCATAATTGGAAGGCACTCCTTAGTGCAATATTATGTCAGCAGACGAGTCGAAATGATTATGGTCTCTTATAGACTCCTATACAACTAATGAGCTCAAGCACGAAAGAATGCTTGAGCTCCATTAGAGCAGGTAAATGTGGCTTATTTTAAGAATTTCTTGTGAGCAGCCAGCTTTTAAGACATATTCATGGATCGGACAACGTTTAACGTTGGCAAACTAAATTACACATTGCAAACCCCGTCGGTGCAGCTATTATCACCTTTTGATTCGCCCTTTAACTCCAGTTCTTGAAATTTCTTTTCTTCATCCCAGATCGAGTTCAGAGCATTTAAAAAATCTTCCTCAGACTGAGCACCTGAAATTAAGAATTTGTTATTAAACACGAAGGTAGGCGCACTTGAAATATTCAACTTTCTAGCCTCGGCGATGTCTGCTTTGACCGAATCTTTATACGCATCAGATTCAAGCATTTCCGCTAAGTCCTGTTCATTAAGCCCCGCCTCACTGCCCAAGGAAACAAGTACATTGTGGTCGGCGATATTCATGCGTTGCGAAAGGTAAGCGCGAATAAGACGTTCTGTTAGCTCAGCTCCCTTGCCCACTTTGGCTGCAAAATGAACCAAACGATGACCATCAAACGTATTTGCAATAATAACTTGATCATAATTGACATCGAGTCCAGCTTCTTTTTTAATCATATTAGCTACTTGTGCTTGCTTGGCCTTCAATTGCTCGACAGTCATTCCCTTTTCCTGGGCAAGTTGCTGGGTACTAATCGTTCTGTTTTCTGCATTAGGATCAAGTTGGAAGCTTCGATATACAACTTCTACTTTATCCCCCATCGTAAACTTGCCAAGAGCATTCTCAAGTTTTCTTTTACCAATCACACAAAAGGGACATCCAAAATCCGACCAAACTTCTATTCTCATCGTCAATTCCCCCAATCAACAAAACTTTAATATAGACAATGTATAACTTGCGCGAAAGGTTAAGAATATCCATATTGCTACCTTTTTTCATCACATAGACTCGGCAAGTGATCTCCGATTTTTCCGAAATGAATACGTAACCCGCCTTGCC
>NZ_WHOC01000120.1:0-501 GCF_013141785.1 Paenibacillus germinis | reverse complement strand
GTGGCTTTGGAGTATTATTAGTCTTAACATTCAATAATCACTAAACTATACGCTCTTTTTAGGAGGAAATTGTTTGTTAAGTAACATAAAAGAACTTTTTGGCGATTTGGATTTCTTTTCAAAGCAAGTTGCTGTGGCAGATTTGTCAACAATTATGTTTGAACAATACAATTTCTCAACGGGCTATATGTCGATAGATACAATTTTTATAAAGTGCGACCAGTTCTTAAATCTTAAAGAAGCATTTGCAGCGATTTTTTGTAAAGAGTTACATGACATGCATGAATGGGATATTAGAACACAACCTTCTCCTGATGATTTGCAATGGATTAAAGCCTTAAAAGAAATCTGGATTCCTGAAAATTATCTTAAATTTGAAGGTATTCAATTGGAGTTCGTTGACGTAAAGAATTTTATTAAAAAAGTAGAATATGATTTAGAGAGCTTAAATGTAACAAAAACAGCGGCTAATAACCTTTTTATGAAAATTACAGAAAATCC